>JAYVXQ010000431.1:0-3637 GCA_043785025.1 Acetobacteraceae bacterium | reverse complement strand
GGATCGGACAAGACGGCAGACCTTGATAGCGTCAGGTTGACGCGATCAAGGTCCGCGTTTGTTAAGTTTCAGAGGGCGATTCCCGTCTGAAGTTGGTTGAACTTCAGACGATCGCGCTCTAGCAGGTCCCACCCGACCCCGATGCGCCAACATGTTCGAAGGTTTCCTCGAGAAAGCATCCCTTGGTTTCGTTTTAGCAATTTCGATGAAGCATTGAAATCACTCGGCCATCTTTCCGGACAGACTCTTACATCGCCGCGCCCGCGAATGTCCTTGTCCTGACCACGGGTCTGGGCGGCTCCTCCAGCGGTCTGATCGCGGGGGGCGATAGCGCGATCATGGTGCGAACGCAGGCGACGTTCAACGTCCCGTTGCCATTGGGCGCGATCAACCCGGCCTATACCTTTAGCTCAACGGCTTTTGCTCGCCCCAGGCTGGGTTTTATCGTGAAATTAAATTGAAAGACGCATTCATGAGCAGCAGTTTTTTTACACCGCGCCGCGCGGACCTGGGGCGGCGCGGTGTTATCTCCGTCATGTCGGCGCTCGCGATGCCGCCGATCTTTCTCATGGCCGGTCTGACCATCGATATCGCCCGGCAGGTGCAGGCGTACCGTGCGCTGGCCAATGCCGCCGACGCCGCGGCGCTGGCGGGTGCCACGTTGCTGAGCGAAACGAACTACGCATCCGATGTGCCCGTCATGGTGAACGCGTATTTAACGGCCGCGACGGCGGGCATTGGGGCGTCGTTTACCTTGCCCGCGACGGTCACCGTCACCGCCGATGCCGTGACGGTGACCGTGTCAGGGACTGTACGCGCGTCCCTGATGGCGGCGATCCTTCCCACGCAAGCCTTTACCGCGACATCGACGGCAGGTGGTCCCTCGGGGGGGATCACGGTCAAAGCAACACCCGCCACGGCCACGGCGGCGGACCTTAATTCAGTTTTTATTTACGCCCTCACCTCAACCGGGGCCAAGGACATCAGCGGCCGCACTCTGCTGTTCGACGACTCCAATGCCGCGTCCTACCCGGCGGGACAACAGGTTACCGTGACGTTTGAGCTTGCTCTGGGCGAACCCGTCGCGTTTGAGCTGGATAACAGAACCGGCGGCCGTCTTCCGGCCAATTATGGCGGGCAGCCCGCGCTCTATGGCTCGACCGTCGGCACGACGAATGTGTTTTATTCCAGCGATTATCCCGCGTCGAAAAACACCATGAACGCCGCGAACGGATTTTCGGTGGCAAATCAAACGGCGATGGTGAACACTGGCCATGTCGTTTTCGAAAACGCGGCGACGGCCTGTTTCGTTTATAATGGGGTGCCGGTTCCGCTTGCCTCGTTCAATACCAGTACCAGCCGGGGAACCATAACATCCTCGCAACAGAAAAACGTTGTCGTCAACGGGGTATGTGCGAATATCACGCATGGATCACCCAATAATATCAATCCGACCTGTCTTGAATTGAATGGCCAGACGATGAACATCACCTGGAATGATATGGGCGGAACTGTCTCCTACCCTGATACCGGCATGTATCCCGGGACATGGGCGGACATGAGATATACTTTCAGTTGCGCGGGCAACAGCACCTATAACCGGGTTGTGCTGACGCACTGTTAAAAATCTCAGGCAAAAGCGCGGCGGATCCGGGTCCAATCCTCTGCCGCGTGCTCATGCCCACGTCGTAAACGATGTGCGAAATGTGCGGGAACTTCTCGTCGCCGGGCGGGCTGATCACGGCCGCGTCGATCCGGCGCCCGTCCTCGCACAGGGCCGCGTTCGCGCATGCGTTTCAACAGCGCTATGTCGGAGAACGAGGCGTGGCCGCCGGCATCGGCCCATGCGGCGATGCCCCGCATCGACAGACCGCCGAGGACGTAGGCGCGGATCAGACGGAGCAGCTGCTCGCCCGTTTTGATCACCCGCGCGCGTCGTATCGCGCCATGAGCGCGGCGGGGGGATTAGAACGGTTTCCGATCGCGTTGGCTCTCGGAACCCGCTCAAAGTATTTGTTTTGGTGAGCATCTTTATCCGATCCGGTGTGACCACCTGATCGGATGACGCCCAGGCGGAGGGAAATCCTCCTGGCGGGGCTCCGGGGTAAAACCCCGGAGCCTGTCCCCGGCCCCCTCGCGGTTTCGTTACACTTTAATGAATGAGCAAGCGCCCTCGCTCAGCGGACGGAACGCCTCTGCCGCGGGTGTGGTCGTCAGCAGCTTATACACATCCCATTCGTGCTTCGATTCCGACGGCTTTTTCACCTCGAACAAATACACCGGGTGAATTTTCCGCCCGTCCTCGCGAATGAGGCCGGGACCGAAACAATCGTCATCGGTGGGGATTTTCTTCATCTGCGCGACGGTGGCGGCACCGCTCACCTTGGCCGCCGCGGCGCCCATGGTCTGCACGGTTTTCAAATAATGCATGGTGGCGGAGTAATTGCCCGCCTGCGCCATGCTCGGCCACAGTTTCACCTTGTCCTTGACCCGGTTCTGGAACGAACGGGTGCGGTCGTTCAGATCCCAGTAATAGGATTCCGAACACTTCATGCCCTGTGCGCCCTCAAGCCCGATCGAGCGGACGTCTTGCGTATAAGCCACCATGGCCGCGACGCTCATGGTCTTGTTGATGCCGAATTCCGCCGCCTGCTTTACGACGTTCACCAGATCGGCGCCGGCGCCGCAGAAGCCGAGCACCTTCGCCCCCGACGCGCGGGCCTTGATCAACTGCGCCGAGAAATCGGTGGTTTCGGGGAACGGATAGGTCTCGGCGTTCAGCACCTTGCCGCCGGCGGCGGTGACGAAACGGGCCGCGTCGCGCTGCAGCGCCTCGCCAAAGGCATAGTTCGGGAACAGCATGTACCAAGTGTCGCCGCCGGCCTTCACCATCGCCCCACCGGTCGATTTCGCTTCCATATACGTATCGAACACCCAATGGATGGTGTTAAGCGAGCAAGCCTTGCCGGTCAGGTCGGAGGTCGCGGTGCTGGTCGGCAGGCAGACCTTGTCCTTTTCCCGGCACAAAGAGGCGAGCGCCAAGGCGGCCGAGGACGCCGCGCAATCCATGATGATGTCGACGCCTTGCGAATCGATCCACTGCCGACCGATCGCGATCGCGACATCCGGCTTATTCTGATTATCCGCCACCAAAACTTCCACATCAAATCCCTGGGCGTTGAACTCCAAGACCGCCTGTTTGGTGCAGATGACAGAGGTCGGGCCGTTCAGGTCCTTATACGGGCCGGACTGATCGTTGATCACGCCGATGCGGATGACCGGTTTCGCCTGCGCGCGGGCTGGCACGGTGGGCAATAACACGGTCGCGGAGGCGGCCGACAACGCGGCGCGGCGGGTAAGGCGCATTCTGGAATTCTCCCTGTTGGTTTTTTAGCTGCGCGGCCTTATCGCAAGCCGTGGCGGCGGGCAAGGACCCAGGCGAATCTGGTCAGAATGAAGGAGGGCCATTCACGACGTATCGACGTCCGCGCAGGCCCTCCTCCATTCCAGAAGCAAATGGATAGATCCCAAAGGGCCTCGCCCCATACGCGCTAAAATAAAGCTTGACCCGGCTCGACTCGCCGCGATTCTGAGATCGGATGCAAAACACAGCACCCATCGATCCCGACCAGTTCGC
>JAYVXQ010000430.1:0-3638 GCA_043785025.1 Acetobacteraceae bacterium | reverse complement strand
GGGCCAGCGCGGCGCGGGCGGCGGCCGTGCCCATGAAGGCGGCGGTTTCATGCGGGCCGGCGAAATGGCGCTGGCGGATGCCCGTCCGCTCCTGGATCCAGGCGTCGGTGGTGTCGACCGTGCGCGCGAGTTCGTCATTGGTGACGACACGTTCGGGAAGGTAACCGCCGACGCCGGCGAGCACGGAACGGATGGGCATAAGGTCTTCCAATCATGGTCCCAATGGGTTGGAACCGCGCGCCTTGAGTGGCGAGGTTGGGGCCGGCGAGGTGGGGATCGGCGAAGGTGGGGTCGGCGTTGGCGAGGTCAGGCGGTCGCGAGTCGAAGATCGCCTTCAGGTTTATCGCCCCCGTTTTTGTCCGGGCGCACCCGCTTGTCCAGCCCGAGGCGGGCGATATCCGCCCGTATATGGTCGGTGAAGCCGTGCACCACCATGTCCATCGCGACATCGACCGCGTGCGCGAAGCCCTTGGCATCGGTGCCGCCATGCGATTTCACGACGACGCCGTTCAGTCCGACCATCACCGCGCCGTTATAACGTCTGGGGTCCAGCCACTCGCGGAGTCGATCGAGGCCGGGACGGGCCAGTAGATACGCGATTTTGGCGAACAGATTGCGGGTGAATACCTGGCGCAGCAGGTCGCCGATCAATTTCAGCGCGCCCTCGCCGGTTTTCAGCGCGACATTGCCGGTGAAACCGTCGGTCACCACGACATCGGTGGTGCCGGCGGCGATGTCATGGCCCTCGACGAAGCCGTGGAAGCGGGGGCCGATATGGCTGGCGCGCAGGATCTCGGCGGCTTCGCGAACGATGTCGTCGCCTTTCAGCTCCTCCACGCCGACATTCAACAGGCCGATGGTGGGGGCGGTGAGGCCAAGCACGGTGCGGGCGAAGGCGTCGCCCATGATGGCGAATTCGACGAGGTTGCGCGCGTCGCAGCGGACATTGGCGCCGAGGTCGAGCATGACGACGTCGCCGCGGGCCGAGGGGGCGATGGCCGCCATCGCGGGCCGGTCGATGCCGGGCAGGGATTTCAACACGATCTTGGTCAGCGCCAGCAGGGCGCCGGTGTTGCCGGCGGAGACGAGGCCGGCGGCCTGTCCGTTCGCGACGGCGTCGATGGCGAGTCGCATCGATGATTGGCGCAGCCGCAGCGCCGCCGTCGGTTTCAGATCGCTGGTGATCGTGTCGGCGGCATGGCGGATTTCACAGACCTTGCTGGCGCGGCGGCGTTTGGCCAGTTGCGCGGTCAGCACATTCTGATCGCCGAACAGCAGGAAGCGGGCATCAGGATGCCGCTCGGCCGCCAGTTCCAGCCCGTCCATGACCATATCCGGCGCGTGATCGCCGCCCATGGCGTCGATGGCGAGCGTGTGGATCACGGTCATGGAGCGGCGCGGTTCAGGGCCGGAACTGAACCAACCAGCGCCGGCTCAATCGGGTGCGCGCGATGTCTGTTTGCCACGCCGCGCGAGGTCAGACGCGAACGGCGTGCTGCAACGCTTTGCCGGCGGCGATCACTTCGCGTCCGTCGTAATGGCCGCAATGGGAGCAGACGTGGTGGGGGCGTTTGAGCTCGCCGCAGTTGCCGCACTCGGCATGGGCTTCGGTGGGCAGCGCCTGATGGCTGCGCCGCATGCCTCTGCGAGAGGGCGACGTCTTACGTTTCGGAACAGCCATTGTACGAGTCCTTTTTCAACCCGCCGCGCGGGGAGTATCAGAGAGCCGCGCCGTCTAGCAGACCGGCCCATGACCCGCAAGGCGGTTATTGGGGTTTTGAACCCGGGCGCCGAGCTGGAACCCGCCAGAAGGTTCAAAGTCCCCTTGGGCCGCTTGGATCTCGGCCAAAAGGCGAGGCGCTTTGGGATTGGTCCAGTTGGCCCTGGGTTAGTTTTCCGGCTGCGCCTCGATCGTCAGAACGGCGGTGTGCAGCAGGCCATCGCGCATCAGCCGCAGTTCCACCTGATGGCCGATCCGTTCGGGGATCAGAAAGTTGCGCAGGGCGTAATTGCCGGTGGTCGGGGTGTTATTGACGGCGAGCAGGACGTCACCGCCGCGCAGTCCGGCGCGCTCCGCGGGGCCGCCGCGTGTGACCGAGACGACCTGGCGGGCGGTGGTCTGGCCGGCGCGATGAACCAGGTTGTCGGGCACGGTGATCGGTTGCAGCGAGACGCCCAACCAGCCGCGGCGGCCGCTGAGGGTGTTGAAGGCGGGGGGGTGGGATTGATGCGCGCCGCCGTCGAGCGGCTCGACGTGGTGGGTGACCGTCGGGATGGGGGTGGCGTGTCCGGCCAGCTTCTGACCTTGCGGCGTGTGGGCTGGTTGGAGGGGAGGCGCCTGGAGCGGTGGGATCTGGATGGCCGGCGCCATGCTAACGGCTGCCTGAACGGGGGCCGCCTGAAGCGGAGGCGCCTCGACCCGAGGCATTTCGATCGGCGGCGCGGGAACGGCCGCGACCGGGATGGGGGTGTGAACCGGAAGGGGCTCGACGGGAGCCGCTTGAACCGGGACGGGCGCGCCAGTGGGTGCGTCAACTGGAACGGATGCGATCAGGCCGGCCGGGCCATGGGCGGCCTGGACCGCTTGCATCGGGGCCGGTTGCGCGGCCGTCCGCGCCGGCGGTTCCGCGTCCTGACCGCCGCCGATGATCGGCGCCGACGGTGCCTGAACCCGGTCATTGAACACGCCGCGCGGGACCAGGGGCGCCGCGGTGGCGTGACGCACCGGCACGAGCTCGGGCGGTAATCCGTGTGAGCGGGTGGGGGAGGAGGATGGCTCGGCCAACGCGGCGGCGGCGTCCTGCGCCGCGCGCGCGCTGCCGGCCGCCGCGACCGCGGCCTCGGCGAAGCGGGCGATCACGCTGTGCGGAACAACCATCGCGTCGCCGGATTGCGACACCGTCGTCATGCCTAACATTCGTCCATCCGCGTCCAGCACCATGCCGCCGTGGCTGACCCGGTCGCCCGCCAGATCCAGCGTGATCGCCGCGCGCGCGGCGCCGCCCGCCGACATGCGGGGAAAGCCGTGAATGGTGGTCAGCCGCACCGTCGGGCTGCCGTCGAAATCGGCGCCCAAGGCCAGGACCAGGGCGCCGATGGCGGTGCTGCGGGCCCCCTCGGGCAGGTTCGCCCGTACTGGATTGTCCAACCACAGCGCCGCCAGATTATGGCCCGAATCGCGCGGACCCGGGCGCGCCGAGGTCAACGCGCCGTTGGACAGCACGATGGAATAGGCGGCTCCCGCGGGCAAAGCCTGATCGGTGGTGATCACCAGATCGTTGCGCCACAGGAAACCGGTCACGTGACGGTTTTGGCCGACCCGGATCGCGGCCAGCAAGGGGGCGACCCTGGCCACCAGCAGTGTCACGGATTCTGAGACCTGGCTCAAAAAATTAGTCATTAATCCACCCAGTTGCGACGCGGGGGCGGTTAATTCCGTCCCACCGGTGTCCAATCCGCCATCAAGTCTTAATACGCCGTTATGTGGCAGGAAATCGCGGGTTTGGGAACGCATTGTTTTAATTCCCCGCGTTCGGGGTGTCTGATAAACCAAGGAGGTGGTCACGAAATTTATCCCTTAGCGCGATTTTTTGGATTTTTCCCGTCGCGGTATGGGGAAGCTCGGAGACCACCAGCAC
>JAYVXQ010000429.1:0-3641 GCA_043785025.1 Acetobacteraceae bacterium | reverse complement strand
GCGGCACATCGCCCGCGACCAGATCGTTGGTGTGCAACTGGCCCAGAAGTTGGATCACCTGATCCTGGGTTGGGGCTTGCTCGCCCAGGGTGACGGCGGCCTCGGACCAGAGACTGTCGAGGGTGCGCGCGCCGTCCATCGACGCCACGAGCAAATATCCGGCCGGCGACACGCGATGCACCCGGTTGCGCATCCCGTCGCCGATCACATACCAGAGCTGCCCGCGGTAGCGATGGATGCGCACCGTTACATGCGCGCGCAGCCGCGGTTTCAGGCCCGCGACGCGATACCAGGACGCACTGAGGAAGCGTTCACTCCCGGACATGGCTCAGGGGATCCATTTCCAGGCGGTCAGGCGCAGCCAATCGACGATGCCGTGGGTCCAGGCCCAGATAAGATGGTGCGATCCGGTATCGATCTTGCCGATGCCTTCCATGCCCGGCCGCAATCCCGGACCGGGTGCGAGATCCAACGTCGCCTCGACGCGAAATTCGTTGCGCCCGTCTTTGGCCTCGGCGATCGGGGTGATGCGCGTGACGGTGAAGTCGCGCCGGTCGGCGGGCATGCCCGATAACGCGAGGCGGCCGTGTTGGCCGACGGCGACATAGGGCAAATCGCGTTCGTCGGTTTTCAGAACGATCCGGTATTGATCGAGGGGCGCGATTTCGAACAAGGTTTTGCCACGCTCGATCGGCATGCCCAACATCTGGCTGACATCGCCGTTGACCAGCAGGCCGTCGATCGGGGAGACGATGCGGGCGCGTTTCAGTTTATCCTCGGCGAGGGCCAGTTGCGCCTCGGCCTGATCGATTTGCGCCGCCAGCATCGCCGCGTTCGGGCGGTCGTGCTTCGCCATCGCCTCATCGTATTTGCGGCGCGATTTCTCGGCGTCAGCCCATGCGCGGGCGCGTTCCAGGACCAGATCGCGATCGTCCATGACCGCGAGCACGTCGCCCATGCGAATGCGATCGCCGGGGCGCACGGTCGATGCCGCCAGAAATCCCTCGAACGGAGCGACGGCGGCGCGCTGCACCTCGCCCTCCAGCGTGGCGCGGGCGGTGACGCGGTATTCGCCGGTCGCGAAACACAGCACGGCCACGGTCACGGCCACCGCGATCGCCGCCAGTTTCAGGCTCGGTTTGTCTGGGCCCAACAGGGCGGCGGCGGCGTCATGAGCCATGTCCACGATGCGGCCCGCCACCAGACGGTCGTGGTCGGCGCGCATGCGCATCACCGGACCAAGCAGCGCGCCCGCGGCCTCGGCGAGACGTAGCGTGTCCTCATCGAAGGGGTGGTTGGCCGGCCGCTCGAACGTCAGCACGCCCACCGGACCATCGGCACCCGCGAGTATGACGGAGGCGGTGACGGACGGCGCGACGTCCAGCGCGGCCAGATCGCGGTGCGCCACGAACACCCGCGCCGCGGTCATTGGCAGCGGCGGCGCGGCGACGGAGGCGGCTTGCGCCAGGCATTCCTCCATCGCGTTCTCGATCGCGTCGACGACCCGGCCGCGTTCCTGAAAGGTCGCGGCGTGCGACAGCGCCCGCAGCCGGATGCCGCCGCGATGCGCCATGCCGAGGGAGACGCGGGCGCAGGACAGGCGGATCGCGAGTTCGTTGACGACGGCGGCGGCGGCGCGGTCGAGGCGGCGTTGCGCACTGGCGACGGCGACGATGTCCATGGCGACCGAGGCGCGCTCGATCCGCGTCACCGCCGCGTGCGCCTGCCGCCGTGCCAGGCGCGCGTCCAGCCAGCCGGAGCCCATGCGCAACTGCGCCGCCAGCGCGTCGGGGTCGACGGCATCGATCCCTCCGGCGGCCGGCACTTCCAGCATGACGCCGATCACGGCGGCCAGGGCGCCGTCGACCCGGGTGCCGGTCGCGACCAGGAGATCAAGGCCGGGTTGGGTGGCGGAGCGTTTTGACCAGGCGACGACGGGCGCGGAGGCGTTCGCCGCGCGCTCGGCGACACGTGCCAGTTCGGAGGGCGCGGGCCGTCCGGCGGGCCAGGACGCGGCGGGAACAAGTCCGGCGGGTGTGGCGCACAGGATCAGACCGGCGCGGGCGGCGGGCAACGCGGCGCATTGGGTGTTGAGCCAGTTGGCGAAAAATTGCGCGTCGGAGGCGCCGGCTGCGTCGGGCGGCGGCGCTTCGATGGCGATCATGGGGCCATCACGCATGGGGTTCGGGGGCTCCGCCCCAGGCCCCGCCAAGGGGCTTTGCCCCTTGGATCCCCACCAGGGACAGGGTCCCTGGACCGCCATCTCTGGGCTTGAGGATGGAATGGGGCCGTCCATGGCGATGCAACCGGCAAGATGGCCCCATTCCATCCTCAAGCCCAAAGTCATGGTTCCAAGGGCCACTGCCCTTGGCGGAGGTCCCAATGGCCCATGGGGAGGCAGAGCCTCCCTGGCGGGGCTTGGGGCAGCGCCCCAAAACCTTTGCCGGAAACGAACCCCGCGCGTTAGAACGCCCCCGCCTGCCTCTCATGCGACCCAGACCATCAAAAAGGAAACACCGCCCGTGACCGCGCGATCGACCGTTTTGGCCGTCACCCTCGTTTCGCTCGCGACGATAGCCCATGCCGCTCCGCCGATCGCCGCCCAGACTTTCGACTGCGTGATCGAAGCCCGCCAGACCGTCAAGCTCGCCAGCTCCGCTTTGGGCGTTGTCGCCGATCTTAAAGTGGACCGCGGCGACGTCGTCAAAAAGGGCCAGGTTTTGGGCAAGCTCGACGACACGGTGGAGGCCGCCAACCTTGAACTCGCCAAGGCGCGCGCGGTTAACGACTATGAGATCACCGGCCACCGCGCCCGCCTGGATTACCTGCGCAAGAAATTCGACCGGGCGCAGGAACTGGCGGGTCCGAACATCGTCAGCCGCAACAGCCGCGATGAGGCGGAGTCGGACATGAAGGTCGAGGAACAGCAACTCCGCCTCGCGGAACTGCAACACGCCGTCGCCCGCCTGGAGGCGCGCCAGTCCGAGGCCGTGCTGCGCCAACGCTATTTCGTCAGTCCCGTCCAAGGCGTGGTGGTCGAACGTTTGTTGTCGGTCGGCGAATACCGCAACGATCAATCGCCGATCATGACCATCGCCGAGATCGATCCGCTGCGCGTCGAGGTGTTCGTTCCCGCCGTGTATTACGGGCAGGTCGCCACGGGTGCGATCGGCCACGTCCGCCCGGAGGAGCCGGTGGGTGGCGAGCACGCCGCCGCCGTCATCGTCGTGGACAAGGTGATCGAGGCCGCGTCGGGCACGTTCGGCGTGCGCCTGACGCTGCCCAATCCCGATCTGGCTCTGCCCTCCGGCCTGAAATGCAAGATCCGCTTCGATCCGCCCAAAGGCTGATCCGGATCGCGCATCGCGGGTTCTGGCGGTCATGAGCCGTACATTCCCGTTCAGACCGCGATCCGGAACACGAGGCCCAGGCTGTCGCCGACCAGCAGCTTGCCGGAGCCGTCGAAGCTGAGCCCGTTGGCTCCGCCGCTGGTGATCCCCTGCGCGCTCATGTCCACGGTTTTCAACACCGCCCCGGCCGGGGACAGATGGACGACGGAGTTGCTCTGATCCGATCCGTACCAGAACGACCCGTCATTGGCCGGATCCAACGCCAGACCGGCTTCGCCCGCGTTGAACGGC
>JAYVXQ010000428.1:0-3643 GCA_043785025.1 Acetobacteraceae bacterium | reverse complement strand
CGACGATTTATACCCGGCGCAATCAATACAAGGTGGTGCTTGAGATCGATCCGGCGTTGCAGGCGGATCCGTCGTTGCTGGACCGGTTGTATGTGGGGGCGACGGGGGGGAAGCAGATTCCGCTGAGCCAGGTCGCGCGGTTCGAGCGGGGAACGGCGGCGCTGGCGGTGCGGCATCAGGGGCAGTTTCCGGCGGCGACGATCAGCTTCAACCTGAAGCCAGGCTTCGCGCTGAGCGACGCGCAGGTGGCGATCGAGCAGGCCACGCTGGAATTGCGCATGCCCGATACGGTGCGCACCGAATTCGCCGGCAACGCGCTGTGGTTGAAGAAGTCGCTGGATTCCGAACCGTTGCTGATCCTGGCGGGTCTGATCTCGATCTATATCGTTCTCGGGGTGTTGTATGAAAGCTGGTTGCACCCGCTGACGATCATGTCGACCTTGCCCTCGGCGGGCGTGGGGGCGCTGCTGGCGCTGCTGATCACGGGGACCGAGATGTCGGTGATGGCGATCATCGGCATCATTCTGTTGATGGGGATCGTGAAGAAGAACGCGATCATGATGATCGATTTCGCTTTGGAGGCGGAACGGACTCGCGGTTTGTCGGCTGAGGCGGCGATCCGGGAGGCCTGTGTGGTGCGGTTCCGTCCGATCATGATGACGACCTTGGCGGCGTTGTTTGGCGCGCTGCCGTTGGCGTTCGCGTTTGGGACCGGGGCGGAGATGCGTCAGCCTTTGGGGATCTCGATCATCGGCGGGTTGCTGGTGTCGCAGGTGCTGACATTGTTCACGACGCCGGTGGTGTGGCTGGCGCTGGAGCGGTTGGTTGGGCGTCGTACGGCGATCGGGGGGGCGGCGATCGGGCGGGGCGGCGATCCCGGGGACGGCGATCAAGGGCACCGCGCCGGCGGAATAGGTTGGGGTTTATAGCGTTGTCTCGCCGCCATCGAGGATGAGTGCCGCGCTGATCAGCGCCAGATGCGAGAACGCCTGGGGGAAATTGCCGAGTTGGCGTTTCGTGACAGAATCGTATTCTTCCGATAGCAGACCGACATCGTTACAGAGGGTCAGGAGATGGGCGAACATCGCCTCGGCGTCGGTTTGGCGGCCCTGCAGCGCCAAATTGGCGACGTACCAGAAGCTACAGGCGAGGAAGACGCCTTCGCCGGGCGGTAGGCCGTCGGCGGTTTGCGCGGTGTGATAGCGGCGGACCAGGCCATTTTGCATCAGGCCGGCGGCGATGGCGGCGGTGGTGCTGAGAACGCGGGGATCGGTCGCGGGAAGAAAGCCGATCAGCGGCAGAAGCAGCAGGCTGGCGTCGAGGGTCGCGCCGTCCAGGGTCTGGGTGAAGGCGCCGATCGCGGGGTTGAAGCCGCGGTCGATGATCATGGCGAAGACCTCGTCGCGCGCGGCGGTCCAGCAAGCGAGATCGGCTTGTAAACCGTGTGTTTTGGCGGCGGCGATGGCGCGGTCCAGAGCGGCCCATGCCATGGCTTTTGAGAAGGTGAATTGCTGGCGGCCGCCGCGGACTTCCCAGATGCCGTCGTCGGGATCGCGCCAGATGGTGACCAGATGATCGATCAACGCGCGGCGCAGGCCCCAATGGGTGGCGGGGGCGGCGAAACCCATTTCGACCTCGTGATGCAACGCCAGTTCGAGCTCGCCGAACACGTCCAGTTGATGTTGCGCCATGGCGGCGTTGCCGATGCGCACGGGTTTGGAGTTTTCGTAGCCGGGCAGCCACGGAAGTTCCTGTTCGGGAATGTAACGTTCGCCGCCGAGGCCGTACAGCGCCTGGAGTTGCGTTGGGGATCCGGCCACGGCGCGATGCAGCCAGTCCGCCCATGCGCGCGCCTCCTGATGATGGCCCGCGTGGGACAGAGCGAGCAGGCAGAAACTGGCGTCGCGCGGCCAGCAGAAGCGGTAATCCCAGTTGCGGGTGCCGCCGATTTGTTCGGGGAGGGAGGTGGTGGGGGCCGCGGCGATGCCGCCGGTGGGGGCGTGGGTGAGGGCTTTGAGGGTCAGCAAGGAGCGTTGCACGGGCGCGCGCCAGCGACCGTGATAGGCTGTGCGGTGTGACCAGCTGTGCCACCAGGCTTCGGTTTTTCGCAACGCGGCGGCGGGGTCGGGTGGCTCGGGCATGGGGTGGTGCGATGGGGCGTGGGACAGGATGAAACTGATTTTCTGGCCCGCGGTGACGGTGAAATCCGCTGTCGTGGACATGCCCCTGGCGTTCAGCGGGACATCCGCGCGGATGACCAATTGATCGGGGCCGGAGACCGCGTGGATGCCGTGGCCGCGATGCAGGCGCGTGACCCAGGGGATGGTGATGCCGTGGTCGAAGCGCATCACGAGGTCGAGATGACAGCGCACCGAACCGCTCCGGCTCTCGACGATGCGAATGAGATGGGCGGGGTCGATGCTCATGAAGTCGATGAGGGCGATGTCGCCGTCCGCGGTTTCAAAGCGGGTTTCGAGGACCATGCTGTCGCCGCGGTAGTGACGGGTGATCTGTGCGGGTGCTTCGGGGGCGATGCGCCAATGGCCGTTATCCCTTGTGCCCAACAGGGCGGCGAAACACGCTGGGCTGTCGAAGCGCGGCAGGCAGAGCCAGTCGATCGTGCCGTCGTTGCAGACCAGCGCCGCGGAGTGGCGGTCGCCGATCAGCGCGTGGTTCTCGATCAGGGCCACGATGGGCGCGCGTTAATTGGCGCGTCCGCGGACCCGGCGGCCGTTATTGGAGGGGCACGTGCAGGCACCTCCCGGCGGGGTGGCCCGGAGCAGCGGGCAGGCGTAGGGGCCGGCGATGCAGGATTCGGCGCTGGAATAGCCGCGCGGCATGGCGAGACTTTGCGGGCGATTTTGCGGGGGGACATAGGAGAACTCGGCGCCGGGGGCCGGAGGGGCGTAATAGGGTGGGGCGTAATAAGGGGGGGCGTAATAGGGGGGGGCGTAATAGGGGGGCGGGTAGTAGACCGGCGGGGGGCCGAAGACGGGTGGGCCGACGTAAAAGGGGGCTACGCCCACGCCGACGAAGACCCTGGCTTGGACCTGCGTCGCGATCGCGGTGCAGAGGGTCAGGGTTATGAACAACAGGGCGCGGAATTTTAGCATCGGGACCTCCTGGTGCGTTCGGAGGGGAGGTTAGCACAGGTTTTCGCGGGTCGCAGTGTCATTGGGAGGGGGCGGGCGGCTTATTGTAGCGGCTGGTTTTTGTGGTTGGCTTTTTTATAACACGAAGGTCACGGAGCCCAGGAAGGCCACGGAGGTTTTTGGGCTTCGGCTGAGGGGCTGGGGATGGGTTATGCGATGTGGGTGGGACGGCTTCACGGGATCACGGCCGGAGGCCGAACCTCCGTGACCTTGGCGATCTCGGTGAGCTTTGTGATTCCCTTGCGCTGGCGCAACGGGTACTTCGCCGCCAAGGAAGTATAAACTCCGGCTATCTCCAACGCCGGCTATCTCCAACGCCGGTGAAACCAGAGCCATTGGCCGGGGTTTTCGCGGATCCAGCCCTCGATGATGGTGTTGATCATTTGGGTGGCGGCGGGGACGTCGATCTGGTTTTTGGCGTCTCTCGGCAGGGTCAGGGGGCCGACGCCGCGGATCATGAAGCCTCCGTCGGGGCGGCGGATCGTTCTGAC
>JAYVXQ010000427.1:0-11692 GCA_043785025.1 Acetobacteraceae bacterium | reverse complement strand
GCCGCCGAACCGCCCGCGCCCCCACCGCCCGCGGCGCCACCCGTGCCGCCACCGTTCGCCGCACCTGAACCGCCGGCACCGCCAGAGCCGCCGGTGGCTTCTTCAGTATTATTGGTGCCCGCCGTGGTATTGGGCAGTGGTAACGAGGGACCGCCCGGACCGCCGGCCGTGCCGGCGTCGCCAGGGATAACGCCATCAGTCCCAGCGACGCCTTGCGTGCCGGTATTGTTGATGTCGGTCATTGTGCCTTGTCCCCCAGACGCATGAATCGGCCTGACCCAATCGGGACGTGCCGTCTAAAGCTTTAGACGATCCAGGTTGTTAATCTATTCCAACCCGGAATGCTCGTGCCTCGCATCGCGGCGGACGCCAAAAGCGCCGATGGCTTCAGTCGGCATGGGTTTATGATCTGATATCAGGTGGGTTGGCCCCAGAAACTCCCATCGGGAGGATGGATCGTGCTGCCGTTGTATCGCAGGCCCGGGGCGCGATCGGATGCCAAATGCAACGGCCCGTCGAGGTCGACGATCTCGGCCTGCTGCGCGACCAGCAGCGCCGGCGCGACCCCAGGTGACGGGCCGATCACGCCGCCGACCATGATCCGCAAGCCGCGCCGCTTCGCTTCGCTTCCGCCGCCAGCGCGAGCGCCTCGGTCAGCCCGCCTGCCTTGTCGAGCCTGATATTTATGCCATCGTATTTCCCACTCAGCCGGTCGAGATCGGCAAGTGTCCGGCAGGATTCATCGACGCCGACGACGCTCCAACCGCGCCAGAGCGTCGTCGGCGTCGACCGGCAGCGGTTGTTCTATCAGTTCGATTTTGCAATCAATGAGCGTTGGCATGAATTCTTTGAGTTGCGCCACATTCCAGCTCTCGTTGGCATCGACGATCAGGCGCGACGCCGGCACCGCCCGCCGCACGGCCCGCACCCGTTCGATATCGCCGTCAGCGCCCAATTTCAATTTAAGCAGCGGCCGGTTAAGCAGCGGCCGGGCGCGGTTGGTGGCCGCCAGTTCAGCCATCTTTTCCGGCGTATCGAGAGCGATCGTGAAGGCGGTCACGACGGGCGTCATGGCGCCAAGCCCAGACAGGTCCGCCACATCGCGATAAGCGCGCTTCGCATCGATGTCCCAGAATGCGCAGTCAAGTGCATTGCGCGCCGCGCCCGGCGGCATCGCGCGTTGCAGAGCCTCGCGGTCAAGCCCCGAGACGACAGCGCCTTTCATCGCGTCAATCGCCGCGACAACGCTGTCGATGCTCTCGCCGTATCGCCCCAGCGGCACGCATTCGCCGCGGCCGCGCGAGTCGCCGTCGGAGATTTCGACGACGACGATGTCGGCCGTGGTCCTGACCCCGTGCGCGGTCGCGAACGGCCGCGCGAGCGCCCAGGCGCGGTGCGTGACGGTTAGTCGTTGAGGATGTGGCGCCATTTTTGTGCCCAGCCCCTTCGGCGATTTTTACGCAACGCGATCTTATACCGATCATTGTCACATCAGGCAGCAAGCCGCGGGGGAGCGGTGACAACCGCCTTGTCGTGCGCCCGTGCCACGAACGCGAGGGTCACGACAGACCGGCGGTTGTGATCCGGACATTCCGTCCGCGTGATTGGCCGGATGGTTATGATGATCACACCACAATCGCGTTCGGCGATCTCAGTTCCACCACGGACACCCAGGATCTGGGCGTGCGCCGTTTCGGCGCTATACGCCCCACGTAAGTGTATGATAGCACCTATTAAGCGCATTGGCGGCGCGGTCATAGAAGTCTGGCGCGATAAGGCTCAGCTTTTCGGGTTCGCTGGCGATGGGGCTCACCGTCGGCGTCGGGACCCTGTTCGGCGCGGTCGTGTGAGCAGCACCAATGAGGAAGATTAAACCATCGGAACGGACGTTGATCGCTCGCACGCGCCTCGATTTTGGCGCACCGCCACTGGATACTGGCGCCCGCCCGGTGCCGCCGGCGCGTGGTGCCTGACCGGCGTGTTGATCGGCGCCACCGTGCTGCAACTGGTAATGCAGTACCGATTGAATTTCTGGAGCCGTGATTTCTTCGATGCGTTCGGCCGCCGCGACAGTACGACACTGCGGACAGCGGCGCTGCTTTTTCCCCTGCTCGCCGGGATGAGCGTGCTGCTGACGATCTTGTCGGTCTGGGCTCGCATGACAATACAACGCGACTGGCGCGCGTGGCTGACACGGCATCTGATCGATCGCTGGCTGGGGAACGATCGCTTCCTGCACCTGCGCTTCGACGCGGGCGAGGACCGGAACCCGGAATACCGGATCGCGGAGGACGTGCGCGTCGCGACGGACGCGCCGGTCGGCATGGCAACCGGCGCGCTGACGGCGCTGCTCAACGCCGTCACCTTCATTTCCATCCTGTGGAATGTCGGTGGCGATCTCAGCGTCGAGGTCTTTGGCGGCGTCATAAACTTACCGAAATACATTGTGATCACGGTGGTGATCTATTCCGGACTGTTAACGCTCGCCATGACCATCATTGGTCGCCGCATGGTCAATGTCATCGCGGGAAAGAACGCGGCCGAGGCACAGTTTCGTTCGGTTGCTTCCGATTTGCACGAGCGCGGAGCGAGCGCATCAGAGGCGATCGCCGGACAGGCCCAACATCGTGTGCTCAGCGAGGCCTTCGACACCGTGTACGGCCGCTGGCGGGAGCTGTGTGTCCAGTTCATGCGCACCACACTGGTGTCCTACAGCAACGTTCTCGTGGCGCCGGTGATCGCCTGGGCCTTGTGTGCGCCGAAATACGTCGTCGGCTCGATGTCACTTGGCGAGGCGGCGCAGGTGGTGGCGGCGTTCGTGATGGTGCAGACGGCGCTGAACTGGCTGGTGGACAACTATCCCGGTCTGGCGGAATGCCTGTCGTCGGTGAATCGCGTCAGCGCGCTATTGGCGGCGCTCGACGAACTCGAACATGACAGCGCTGATCAATAAGCCGATCGACGTGGCGAGGTGATCGGCGGCCCGAACAAGCGCCTGGTCCAACCCATCCATCGCCTCGTGGCGGGCTGTTGGCCCGTCGCATCCAAATTGGAGTGGGACGGCCACGAAAGCACGCGACAATCAAACCCACACATAACGCCTGGCCGGTTTTTTGGGGATGCTCCATTTCACGGAGGAGCGCCCCGTGTCGCCGCGCCTGAATCGCTTTGCCGCCCCGAGAACCACCGCATTCATGCCGCTGGCTCCTCACGCCAGGCGCACGAAATCGCTCCAGCCCTCGCGAACCAGACGTTCAGCCGGACCAAACATCCGCACGCCGATCTGGCGTTGGCCCCAAAAAGGGTGATGTTCCGATTGTTCGTGGAGTGAGCATCGCACATGAAGAAGCAGCTTCATCTTGGCGCCATCATGCGCCCGGTTGCCATCCATACCGCATGGTGGCGCTATCCCGGCGCTTACCCTGACGCCAACTTCAACCTGAAGCACCTGGTGCGTTTCATCCAGACTCTGGAACAAGCGCGGTTCGATGCCTTCTTCATGGCCGACCACCTGGCGGTGCTCAATATGCCGGTTCAGGCGTTACGCCGCAGCGCGACCGTGACGTCATTCGAGCCGCTGACACTGCTTTCCGCGCTCGCGATGGTGACCGAACGGATCGGCCTGGTCGCGACGGCGTCGACGACATTCGACGAACCCTACCATGTCGCCCGCCGGTTCGCGTCGCTCGACCACATCAGCAACGGCCGGGCGGGATGGAACGTCGTCACCACCGCCAACCCCGACGCGGCGCTTAATTTCGGCTTGAGCGATCATGTCGGGCACGATGAACGCTACCGGCGGGCGCGGGAGTTCCACACCGTCGTCACCGGTCTTTGGGACAGTTGGGCCGACGACGCGTGGCGCCATGACCAAACAAGCGGCATTTTCTTCGATTCCGCGAAAATGCACGTCCTTGATCATAAGGGTGAACATTTGACGGTGCGCGGTCCGTTGAACATCGCCCGGCCGATTCAGGGTTGGCCGGTCATCGTCCAGGCCGGTGCGTCCGACGCGGGCCGGCAATTCGCCGCCGAAACCGCCGAAGTCGTATTCGGTAGCAGCAGAACCATCGAGGACGCCAGGGACTTTTATAAAGATGTGAAGGCGCGGGCGATCGCGGCGGGACGCTTCGCCGATCACGTCAGAATCCTGCCCGGCGCGCTTGTCACCGTGGGACGCACGAACCAGGAGGCGCGCGAAAAGAAAGCCCTGCTCGACGGCCTCGTACATCCCGAGAGCGGACTTCCAAATCTGTCGATCCGGCTGGGCATCGACGCCTCGACGTTCGATCTCGATGCGCCTCTGCCCGAAATCCCACCGTCCAATCAGAGTCAAAGCCAGCGCGATACACTCGTGGCTTTGGCACGCCGTGAGAACCTGACCGTGCGTCAGCTCGCCCAACTGATGGGTGGTTTCGGCGGCCTCGAGATCGTCGGAACGGCCACGGAGATCGCCGACACGATGCAATCGTGGTTGGAAACAGATGCCGCCGATGGGTTCAATATCATGTTCCCAACCGTGCCCGCCGGCCTCGACGATTTCGTGGACCTTGTCATCCCCGAGCTGCGACGCCGCGGTATTTTCCGTGAGGAATACGCGGGGACGACTCTGCGCGACCATTTTGGTTTGCCACGGCCTGGAAACCAATTTTTTCCGCCGGGGTAGATCCCCGATCGTTAGAGCATTATCCGATCAGGTTGACAAACCTGGACGGATGAAAATGCTCGCTAAAACAAAGATGTAGAGCGGGCTCCGTGAGCCAACACGAACGGATAGCGCTCTGGTCTTACTAAGTCGTAAAACATTCCTCGCTCCGAATCCATACAGCCATGCTATCGCTGAGATTCCTTGCTCCCCTCCAGAGGCAATCATGGATCTCCTGGTCAGCGGGTCGAGCCGTCTACGCTTCGAATCCTACATCAAAGACCTGGCCAGCGTGATCGGCCATGCCGATCGCGTGGTGCCATTGCATGACTATTGCACCGGCCTGTTATTGCCCGGCGAACGCAAGAGCGTGGAGCCCATGGCCGCGCTGACCGCATCCGCGCGAACCGCCGCGCAACACCAGTCGCTGCTGCATTTCGTGGCTCAGGCGCCGTGGTCCGATCAGGCCGTATTGGCCAGACCGCGCTGCCGGCCATTGAGGCGCACGGTCCAATCGAGGCCTGGATCTTCGATGACACCGGCTTCCCGAAAAAAGGCCACCATTCGGTCGGTGTCGCGCGGCAGTATTGCGGCCAATTGGGCAAGCAGGACAATTGCCAGGCCGTGGTGTCACTGTCCGTCGCCAACCACCACGCCAGCCTGCCGATCGCGCACCGGCTCTATTTGCCGGAATCCTGGGCGAACGACGCCGAACGGAGGGCGAAGGCCGGGGTCCCGCCGGATATCACCTTCCGGACCAGACCGGAGATCGCGCTCGATTTGCTGCGCGACGCCCGGGCGGCGGGCATCGTACCCGCGACGGTGCTCGCTGACGCCGTTCCGCCGCCACACGGACGCCGAGGCGGCAAACCATCGCACGCCGCGCGGCGCGCCCGCCAGGTCTCGGCCAACGAGTTGACCCTCAGCCTGCCCGCCGAGGCGTGGCGAAATGTGACCTGGCGTGTCATGGACGATCCGCTGACCTCGCGTTTCGCGCGCCTGCGTGTGCGCCCCGCCACGCCGGCTGAACAACCGCGGAAGGAGTGGCTGCTGATCGAGCGGCCCGAGGATGAACCGAAGCCCACGAAATGCTGGCTGTCCACGATGCCCGCCGATACCGGCTTCGAGGCGATGGCCGATCGCGGGAAATTACGCTGGCGGATCGAACGCGATTATCAGGATCTCAAGCAGGAACTGGGGCTTGGCCACTATGAAGGACGCGGATGGCGTGGGTTGCACCATCATATAACGCTCTGCATCGCGGCCTATGGGTTCCTGATCGCCGAACGGGCGGCCCTTCCCCCCTCAGCCAGCTGAAACCAGGGAGGACCCGAAACGGCTGCCGTTTCCACCGGTTGTCGATCCAATGGACCCGCCATTGCGCACCGTGCGACACATTCGAAACTCCGTGACGACGATCCGACAGCGACTGATCGTCGCATTGGTGGAGCAACTGCCGCGGTGCCCTTGTTGCCGCGTCAGCACGATGAGAAGGAAGCGGTAAATTTATGACGCAGTAAGACTGGTGCCGGCGGAACACCACGCTCAGGTTGTTGGCGGGCATCGCGATCCGTTCCGGCGCCGTGAAACCATGCCGGCTGGCGAGCGCGGCGATATCATCGAGATCGCGTATGCCCCAGGACGGATCGCGCGCTCGCAAATCCGCGTCGAATGCCGCGTTGCCAGCGCCAGTATGCACGCCCCCCTCGCGAAACGGACCATACAGAAACAGCAGCCCGCTTTGAGTCAAAACCCTCGCGGCGCCCGCGATCAGTCCCTGGGTCGCGGTCCAGGGCGCGATGTGGACCATATTGATCACGACGACCGCGTCCGCCTGAGGTACTGGCCAGACGTCCGCGGCGGCATCGAGCGGCAGCGGCGATAACAGATTAGGCCGGTCCGTGGTGTCACGCCAGGCCGCGATACTCCTCAAAGCCTCCGGGTCCGGATCGGTCGGCTGCCATATCAGGCCGGGTAACGCGCCGCTGAACCACACCGCATGCTCGCCCGTGCCGCTGGCGATCTCCAGAACCCGCCCCGATCGAGGCAAGTGATCGCGTAGCACACGCAAAATCGGCGCATGATTGCGCGCGGCGGCGGGCGCGGATCTGGTGGCTGACGTCATCCGGATGCAAACTCCCTCCATGGTAAAGGCCCAGGGGCGGTGACCAAGGCCACATCGTTACGATAACATCACCACTTATAGACGTTTCGCACCGTTCCGCCCATCAGCATCGCCTTGTCGCTCTCTGACAGATGCCTGGTGTCGCGGAACGGCGCGACTCCCTCCTCATAGGTCAGCATGCCGATCGTCCGCGTCCAGTCGGTGCCCCACATGCAACGCTCCAGCCCGAACGCATTGATGATCCGAAGCACCGGTTCCCAGATATCGTCATACGGGAACGGACCGTGCGACATCGTGCAGGCGCCGCTGACCTTCACCCTGACGTTGGGGTACTGGGCCAAAGCGAGCAGCTTCGGCAGGTCAGCCCAGACGTCAGCCGGGACCGGCGGGCGATAGGGCTGCGACAGACCCAGGTGGTCGATCACGATGACCGTGCCGGGATGACGACGGATATGCGGCAGGCCTTTGTCCAGAATGCCCCAGCAAAGCAAATTGGCCGGTAAACCATGTTTGCCGGCGGCGGCGAACGCGCGGTTCAACCCGGGATGATCGGGGTCCATCGGCAGGCCCTCGCCCATGCGGATGCGGATGCCGCGCGCGCCTTCCGTCGCGGCCCACCGCGCCACCACATCCTCGATCGCCGGGTCGGTCGCGTCGACCGGTGTCACGACCCGGAATTTATCCGGCCAGGTGTTGTAAACCTCCAGCGCGTAACTCGGATCGTATCGATAGGCGCTGAATGACGACACCATGATCGCACCGTCGACGCCGACCGCGGTCATCGCGGCGACCATCTCCTCGCCGCTGGCGGACAAAAGCCCGTGGGACGGACCAGACCAGGGCCGGCCGGGATGGTTACGGTCGAAGGGATGGACCTGAACGTCAATGACCGCCATGGCCTTATGCCCCGCTGTTTCGCGCATAGTCCGATATCGCGGCCGAAATGCCCATGGCAGCCGGCGGCACCGCGGCATGCCCAGACTGAGCCGAACGGTCGGTCATCGGCGGCTTCACGCGACATCCTGCAGCATCATCGCGGCGCACTTCTCACCGATCATGATGGAGGGCGCGTTGGTGTTACCCGCCACGATACTGGGCATGACCGACGCGTCGGCCACGCGCAGTCCCGCGATGCCGTGCACGCGCAAACGTGGGTCCACCACCGCGTCCAACCCGTGGCCCATACGGCAGGTGCCGACGGGATGAAAATTCGCCACGCCCCGCTGGCGGGTATCTTCCAGCCAATCCTCATCCGATTGCACGGCGGGACCCGGCAGGATTTCTTCCACCACATAGGTTTTCAGCGCCGGTTGGGCCGCGATCTGACGGCACAGATGCAAGCCGTGAAGCATGGCGGATTTATCGTACTCGGTGCGCAACTGATCGAAGCGAATGGCCGGTTGATCGGATGCGTTCGGAGTTTTGATCCGCACGAAACCGCGCCCTTCCGGACGCAGATGCACCGGACTGAGGGTGAAGGCGGGAAACGGGTGCGGCACGATGCCGGTTCGCGTGCGCGACTCCGTGCTCCACATCGACATGTTGATTTGCAGATCAGGATTTTCCAACCGTGGATCGGAGCGGACGAACGCACCCGCATAGATACCGGTGCCCGTCAGCGGGCCGGTGCGGGTAAAGACATAGCGGATGCCAGCGAGAATCTGACGGGTGGTGCTGTTGCCGATGTCGTTTAAAGTGATCGGTTGGTTGACGCGATAGGACAGGTAACTGTTGAAATGATCCTGCAAATTCTCCCCAACGCCGGCGATCTCGCGCACCACCTCAATCCCAAGATCGCGCAGAAGGTCCGCCGGGCCCAGGCCGGAAAGTTGCAGCAATTGCGGCGAGCCAAACGCACCGCCGGAGACAACGACCTCTTTCGCCGCGCGCGCTATCCGGGGCCCCTGCGGCGTGAGGTATTCGATGCCAACGGCGCGCGTGCCATCGAAGACAATCCGTTGGGCGTGCGATTCGGTGGAAATTATCAGGTTGGCGCGCGATTTCGCTGGGCCGAGATAGGCGCGGGCTGAACTCCAGCGGCGGCGATTATTCACCGTGAACTGGTAAAAACCAGTGCCCTCCTGCCGCGGGCCATTGAAATCGGGATTATACGGAATGCCCGTCTGCATGGCGGCGTCCACACAGGCTTTCGCCAGCGGCCATTCATGCGGGATGTCGGTGACATGCAACGGACCGCCCGAGCCATGCAATTCGCTGGCGCCGCGTTGCTGGTTCTGCGCTTTCTTGAAAAACGGCAGGACGCTGTCCCAGTCCCAACCCTCGCAGCCGCGCTGCCGCCACTCATCATAATCGGCGGCGGTACCCCGCATATAGACGGTGCCGTTGATCGAAGAGGTGCCGCCCAATACCTTGCCGCGCGGCTGGTAAAGCGTGCGGTTATTGAGATTGGGTTCCGGCTCCGACTCAAACATCCAGTTCACTTTGGGATTGGTGTAATTCTTTGTGTAGCCCAAAGGAATATGGATCCACGGATTGGTGTCGCGCGGGCCGGCTTCAAGCAGCAGGACGCGGAACCTGCCGGACTCACTGAGCCGTCCCGCGACGGCGCAGCCGGCCGAGCCCGCTCCCGTGACAATGAAATCATAGGTATCCGCGTCCTCGGCCATCTCGATCCCCTGGTTTACGCTGCGTGGCGCCATTGAAAGCGGAGCACGCGGAAAACACCAGAAGCGCGGGCGTTCAATCCGTCAAGGTAACGGTCAGGCCGAGGTCGGCCGATGGAAAGAAGGTTGTGGGCCAGTGATACAGTGCTATCACGAGAAAATCATCTTCATCCCGGACATGGTGAGAACAACTCCCAGCATCGCAACAATCCAAGTTGCCGGGAGATATCGCATACCGAGCGTTGCGCCGAGAACCGTGCCGGTCAGAGTGACAACAGCGTAGACCGGGAACAACGGCGGCAATGCCTGTGGTGTCAGAACAGCCGAGCCAAGCAATCCGGCGACAGAATTCAACAGAATAAATGGTGCCGATAGACCCACGGTCTGACGTGGCGTCATCCACCCAAAGAGGATCAAAAGCGGACTGAGGAATACCCCTCCGCCTGTCGCTGTCAGGCCGGAGAGTAGTCCAATAACTCCGCCGACCACCAACACCTGCGGCATTGCAGCGGGTCGGGTGACGTTAGCGGTGGCGGCAGTCCTGCCCATGGCGCGCCGGAACAGAAGCATCGCGGCGATGAGCAAAACGACACCAACAACCGGCTTGTATATCGAGTCCGGTAGCGCGATGGCACCACCTACGAATGAGCATGGCACCGAGGCGAATCCCAAGGGGAGTAGCTCGCGCCACGCGACATGACCGGCGCTATGGAAGCGCCATGTCGAGAAGGCAGCGGCGAGAATGTTAAGGGCCAGAGCCGTCGGCCTCATTGTCGTTGCTGGCATTCCCACGACACCCATTGCGGCAATGAACGCCGTCGCACCGGCCTGACCAACTGAGGCGTAGAGCGCAGCGCCGACGAACAACAACGTGCCGAGAAGAATGAGATCGAGGCCCACCGCCACCTCGCTATTTGTGGGAGGTGCCAAGGTTTGGCACGCGCTGGCGAACAACCGCCAAGCCGAGCAGCGCGACCGCCGTAAATGCCGCACCCGCCAGGAAGGTGGCCTGCGGGCCGCAACCGTCCCAGAGCGCTCCCGCGAGAACGCTGGCAACCAGCGCGGCGACACCACCCATCAGATTGAAAACACCATAGGCCGTGCCTCGCAGTTCCGCCGGCGCAGTATCGGCAACGAGAGTTGCAAGCAGCCCTTGCGTGAACCCCATATGCAGACCCCAGAGAATGACGCCAATTGTCACACCTACGAAGCCACCAGAAGTTGCCAGCGCAACATCAGCAGCGATGAGCAGTGCGAAACCTATCATCAGCATGGTCATCCGATTGAAACGGTCGGACAACACGCCCGCCGGATACGCGGCGAGTGCATAGACGACGTTCATCACCACCAGCACCAACGGGATCAGAACGAGCGGGAGGCCCACCGCCTGTGCCCGCAGAATAAGAAACGCCTCGCTGAACCGCGCCAGCGCGAACATCGTTGCAAAAACCACGACCCACCAATAGGATGATCCGAGTCGCCCCAGTTCGGCACGACTCAAGGGCGAGCGCACCTTGCGTAGACCTTCCGGCCGTGCTGGCTCATGCACCGCGAAGAGGATCAGCGCGAGTGACAAAAATGCCGGTATGACCGCGATCCAGAAGACTGCCTGAAAGTTGCTGGCTGTCAGCCACATCAGACCAATGGCGATGCCCGGCCCGAGGAACGCGCCGATCGTGTCGAGCGACTGCCGCAGCCCGAAACTCGCACCGCGCAGATGCTCAGGTGCGATGTCCGCTACGAGTGCGTCGCGAGGCGCGCCCCGAATACCTTTGCCAATCCGATCTATGAAACGCGCCGCGACCAACCAGCCCACTGACGACGCGAGCGGGAAGATTGGTTTGGTGAAAGCGGCCAGCCCATAGCCGACAACCGCCAACAGTTTGCGTTTGCCGATCCAGTCGGAGATCGCACCCGAGAACACTTTGACTATCGAGGCGGTTGCTTCCGCGATGCCCTCGATGATGCCGACCGTCACCATTGATGTCGCGAGCACGGTTACGAGATAGACCGGCAGCAGCGCATGGATCATCTCTGAGGAAATGTCCATCAGCAGTGAGACGAACCCGAGCGCCCAGATACCGGGGGGGATGTCGCGCAGGCGAGAAGGTTTTAGCGCGGTTTCAGACATAAATCAGGATATACCCCGCTCACCCGATAATCTGGAATTCCTTCGGATTGATGACCCGGAAATTGTCGGTGACCTCGTCGCACCACTCGCGCCAGTTCGCGGGTATCCCCTCGCGCAGGAAGGTCAGCATCGCGTCGCTGAAATCCCGGAAGGTGGCGTAGCATTTA
>JAYVXQ010000426.1:0-3655 GCA_043785025.1 Acetobacteraceae bacterium | reverse complement strand
CGCACGGCTTCAACTCGGTGCATGGCCGCATGCCGTCCGTTTTGACCGGCGCCAATCTCGCCAATCGCGACCTGATCTATCTCGGCGTGTCCGGCGATGGCGACAGCGCCTCGATCGGGATCGGGCAATTCGCCCATGCCATGCGCCGCGGCGTCAACATGGTCTACATCGTCGAGAATAACGGCGTGTATGGCCTGACCAAGGGGCAGTTTTCCGCGACCTCCGACCGCGGTGCCAAATCCAAGCGTGGGATCGAGAACAGCGAGGAGGCGATCGATCTGGTGGGCATGGCGTTGCAGCTCGGCGCGACTTTCGTGGCGCGCAGTTTCTCCGGCGATAAAACCCAGCTGGTGCCGTTGATCGAGGCCGCGTTGAAGCATCAGGGTGCGGCCTTCATCGATTGCATTTCGCCCTGCGTTGCCTTCAACAACCATGAAGGCTCCACCAAAAGCTTCGATTTCGTGCGCGAGCATAACGAAGCCGTGAACGCCCTCGACATGATGTTGCCGCGCTCGGAAATCACCACGGACTACGCGCCGGGTACCCTGGAAACCGTCCAGCAGCATGACGGCTCGGTCCTGCGATTGCGCAAGCTGCACGCCGATTACGACGTGCATGACCGCATCGGCGCGCTGTCCTACATGCAGGAACGTCATGCCGCCGGAGAAATGGTCACCGGGCTTTTATACGTCGATCCAAACCCGCGCGATCTGCACGCGCATTTGAAAACCGTCGACACCCCCTTGAACGCGCTGGATGACGCGGCGTTGGTGCCGGGCTCCAAAGGCCTCGACGCGATCAACGCGAGTTTGCGGTAACCGCGATCGCGACCTCATTTCGTTTCAGGAACCGGATGGTGAACGGTGGATCATAGCTGAGGAAATACGGCGTCCCGGCCGGCTTCCACGCGGTCGCGGCGAGGCGATTGAATAACACGCGCTGCTTTTCGTCCCGCTGATCCGGCGTTGGATTGCCGCTGTAGCGCAGGACCGCGACCGTCGCGGGCGCCGTGGTCGTGATCCGCACCCTGGGGTCCAACGGCTTCGGCGGGTTCGCCGCCAACCGTGCCGGCAGGAAGAACCGCATGGTCGTCGCCCCACTCGCCGCGATATCCTGGCGGACCGGCGTGGTCATCGCGATCATCGCTGGCGCCTGCTGAACCGGCGCCGTCATCGCGATCATCCGCGACCCTTCATTGCCGCCGGAGGTATAAGCGAACAGCAGCCGGAACGCGGCGTCCGGATTGTCCGTGACCGTGGTTTCCGCCGCCCGCCAACCCGGCGCGCCATACCAACGGCCCAAAATAATGGAAGAGTCGTCAATTTGGGCCGTTGGTATGACGTGTCCATCGGTTCCGTCAGCCGGTATCGCGCGCCGGGTCGGCGGGCGGCGGCGCGCGAAACCAAGACTGATACCAACAGTCGCTGGACGTGACTGCCGGTATAATAGCCCAACATCAGATGGCGCGGCGGGCCCGCGCCGGCGACGGGGGTTAAAGATTTTACCGGCGGCTGACTCCGAGAAGCATATTCCTCGCGCACACGTCACCAAAAAGAAAAATATTGTTAATCAAGCATGGTATCTTGTGCATTTTAGAATAATCTCCTCTTTAAGCGAGCGCAGCGGATGACGCCCATGCTCCTTCCAACCCTTGTTTCTCCGGTTTTCACCTCAGGCTCCGTTTGGCTCGCGGGCGCCGGGCCCGGCGATCCCGGTCTTTTGACGCTGTATGCCTGGCACGCGCTGAGCGTGGCGGATGTGGTGCTGCATGACGCCCTGGTGTCGCCCGATATCCTGGCCCTCGTCACCTCCGGGCGTTTGGAGGAAGCCGGGAAGCGCGCCGGAGGACGCCAGACGCCGCAAGCGCGGATCAACCAGCGCCTGATCACCCTGGCGCGATCAGGCGCCCGTGTGCTGCGCCTGAAGGGCGGCGATCCCTTGATCTTCGGACGGGGAGGGGAGGAAGCGCTGGCACTCGCCGCCGCCGGGATCCCGTTTCGCATCGTGCCGGGGATCAGCGCCGGAGTAGGCGGCACCGCGGCGGCGTCGATCCCGCTGACCCATCGCGGCCTCGCCCGTTCGGCGGCTTTCGCCACGGGTCAGGATGCCATGGGCGGGATGACCGACATCGATTGGGCCGCGCTGAGCCAGGGGGCCGAGGTTCTGGTTCTTTATATGGCGGGACGTCGCCTGGGTCAGATCGCCGCGCGGCTGATCGAAGCGGGCCGGGATCCCGATCAGCACGTCGCGCTGATCCAGGACGCGACGCGCGCCACCCAAACCGTCGCGGTCACGACATTGCGGCAAGCCGCCGATCAGCGCGTCTCGCCGAAACCCACGCTGATCGTCATCGGCCCAGTGGTCGCGCTGCGCGGCCAGCTCGCCGCCTGGCAGCAGACCGATCCGATGACGATATTTTCCGAACCACACCATGCCCATGCCGTGGGCTGAGGACGCAACGATGGCTCAATCTTTACAATTGCCTTTGGGTGCGCCGTTCGCGGCGGACCAGGTCTCCGCGCTGAACAGCGTGTTTTCGACATCCACCGCCGAGCAGCGGATTTGGTTGCAAGGCTTCCTCGCGGGCGTACAGGCCGCGAACGCACCGGTGCCCGCGGCGTTGCCCGCGGCCGCGTCGAGGCCGAAAACGCCGCTGACGATTCTGTTTGGCACCGAATCCGGCAACACCGAATCCCTCGCCGCCAAAGCGCGCAAAGCCGCGACCAAACTGGGATTTTCCGTCAAGCTCGTCGACATGGCCGACACGACGCCCGCTGAGATGGCGGCGGTCGCGAATCTGTTGATTATCGCCAGCACCTGGGGCGAGGGCGATCCACCGCAACGCGCGATTGATTTTTACGGGGCATTGCTGGCGGACGACGCGCCGCGCTTCGAGAACACCAAATTCGCCGTTCTGGCGTTGGGCGATCGCGCCTACGCGCAATTCTGCGAGGTTGGGCGCCGCATCGATACGCGCCTCGCCGAATTGGGCGGTGCCCGCATCGCCGATCGAATCGAATGCGATCTGGATTACGAGATACCGGCGTCCGCGTGGCTCGACGCGACGTTGAAGGCGGCGGACACCGGCGGCGGCGATCCCGCCGTGATCCATGTCGATTTCGCCCGCGCCACGCCCGAGACCGAAGCGGAAACCTGGTCCCGGACCCGTCCTTTCGCCGCCGAAATCACCGAGCATGTCCGGCTGAGCGGCAGCCGCTCCATCTCCGACACCCGCCATATCGAACTGTCGTTGGAGGGCAGCGGCATCGCTTATGAGCCCGGCGACGCGTTGGGCATCGTGCCGCGCAACGATCCTGATCTGGTCGAGGCGATTTTGACCGCCTCCGGTCTTGGCGGCGATACGGCGCTGCACGCGACGTTGCGCGCCGGTTACGACATCACCACGCTGACCGCGAAACAAATCGCCGATTACGCCGCTTTGACCGGGACCGCGCCGCCGCCCGCCGAGTGGGCCACGGGCCGGCAGGTCCTCGATCTGCTGGAGCACGCGCCGCATCGCTTCACCGCGCCGCAACTGACCGCTTTGCTGCGGCCGTTGCCGCCGCGGTATTACTCGATCGCGTCCAGCCAGAAATCGGTGGGCGAGGCGGCGCATGTGTTGATCGCCGGCGTGCGTTATGAAACGCATGGCAGA
>JAYVXQ010000425.1:0-11710 GCA_043785025.1 Acetobacteraceae bacterium | reverse complement strand
CCGGACGCGCGAGAAACAGGGCACCCAGACGGACGTGACGCCTGAAAAGATGGTAGCGGCGGACGGATTTGAACCGCCGACCAAGGGATTATGATTCCCCTGCTCTACCGCTGAGCTACGCCGCCATCGGTCAGGAAGGCCGGGGGAATAGCCCCATGTGGGGCACCCCGTCAACAGCCACGCCAACCCTTTTATCAATGCCGGAAATGCCGCATTCCCGTGAACACCATCGCCAACCCCGCCGCGTCCGCCGCCGCGATCACCTCGGGGTCCCGGATCGACCCGCCGGGCTGGATCACCGCCGTCGCCCCCGCCGCCGCCGCCGCCTGAAGCCCATCCGCGAAGGGAAAGAACGCGTCCGAGGCCACGACGCTGCCCACCGTCAACGCCTCCGCCATGCCCGCCGCCCGCGCCGCGTCCTCCGACTTCCACGCCGCGATCCGGGCCGAATCGACCCGGCTCATCTGACCCGCGCCGATCCCCACCGTCGCCCCCGCCTTGGCGTAAACGATCGCGTTCGACTTCACGTGTTTGCACACCAGGAACGCGAACAGCAGATCCGCCATCTCAGCCACCGTCGGCGCCCGCTTCGTCACCACCGTGACATCGCCCATGGAGATGCGTCCGGAATCCCGGTTCTGCGCCAAAAACCCGCCGGAGACACTGCGAAACACCATTCCCCCCGCCGCCGGATCCGGCATCCCCCCGGTCAGCAACAGGCGCAAATTCTTTCGTCGCGCCAGGATCGTCCGCGCCGCCTCATCCGCGTCGGGCGCGATGATCACCTCGGAGAATATCCCCGCGATCTTCTCCGCCGCCGCCGCGTCCAGCACCCGGTTGACCGCCACGATCCCACCATAGGGCGACACCGGATCGCACCGCATCGCCGCGTCCCAGGCCATCGCCAGGGTCGCCGCGGAGGCCACCCCGCACGGATTGGCGTGCTTGACGATCACCACCGTGGGTTCGGCGAACTCCGCCACGCATTCGAACGCCGCGTCGGTATCGTTGATGTTGTTATACGACAACTCCTTGCCCTGGATCTGCCGCGCCGTCGCCACGCCAGCGCGCGCCGAAGTCGCGACGCCGGCGCGCGTGGAGGTCGAGTAAAACCCGGCTTGCTGATGCGGATTCTCACCATACCGGGTCAGTTGCCGCAGGGTGCCGCTGATCGTCAGCCGCGCCGGAAACGCCTCCCCCCGCGTCTCGGCGAACCACGCCGCGATCGCCGAGTCATAGGCCGCGGTCCGCGCGTAAGCCTCCCCCGCCAGGCGGCGCCGTGTCGCCTGCGTCGTCCCGCCAAGTTGGGCCAGTTCCTGAAGCAACGGTTCGTATTGCTCCGGGCCGGTCAGCACCGCGACGAAGTCATGGTTTTTCGCCGCCGCGCGGGTCAGCGCGGGCCCGCCGATGTCGATGTTCTCGACGCAATCGGCGTCCGAGGCTCCGCGCGCCAGAGTCGCCTCGAACGGATACAGGTTCGACACCACAAGATCGATCGGCGCGATGCCATGCGCGGCCATCTGCGCCACGTGATCCGGATGATCCCGCCGCCCCAGAATTCCGCCATGGATTTGCGGCACCAGCGTTTTCACCCGCCCATCCAGGATTTCCGGAAAGCCGGTGTGCGCCGCGACGTCCTTCACCGCGATCCCCGCCGCGCGCAACACCTCGGCCGAGCCGCCGGTTGACAAGATTTCCACCCCCCGCGCCGCCAGAACATGACCCAGATGCACCAGGCCCGTCTTGTCGGAAACGGAGATCAGCGCGCGCGTGATCGGGACGATGTCGGTCATTCAGGAACCTCGGGTCGCGGGATCGGGACTTTCCGATACACCGGTCCCGCGCTCAGGTCATCCCGGTTGAAAGCCCAGATGGACGCCGGGATGGACGCCCGGATGGAGGTCCGGATGGAACCAGAGTCGGAAATGGAACGCCGAGCGCGGCTTGCCCGCGATCACATCGTTATCCCCCTCGCGCAACGGCGCCACCGGCACCACCGCGGCCCGGTTCAGCAGTACCCCGTTCACGATCGTCCCCTCACGTGAGCCGAGATCGCGGATGCCGATCACGCCGTCGCGGCGCAGGATCTCAAAATGCGGGGCCGAGAGGCCGATATCGCCCAACGCGGCCAGACAGAAACTCCGGTTAGACGCGATCGGCACCGTCTCCCCGCCGAACCGGTTGCCGACCTGAAACGGCACATGCCGGATCTCCACCGGCTTCATCGCCAACGCCCCACTCAGCCGCTCATCCGCGGGATATAAGATCAGCGCCGCCGCGCCAGCCAAGGGCACGGCGCGCGGCGCGGCGGCGGCCACCCGCGAATTGGTCCCGCGCAACCGCGCGCACAACAATTTCACCAGCGACAAAGCCCGATCATTGTCCATGCCGAACGCATGCACGAACGTCTCCGCCTCGGTGACCAGCAGCGTCGTGCCCGTTATCGCCGTGGCGGTTGCCGCGCGCGGCCGCGCCTCCAGCACGCCCGATTCGCCGAACAAATCCCCGGCCCCGAGCCGCGCGACCTCGATCGCGCCCACGGTGATCGCGACCTCCCCCTCGGTGATGACATAGACCGCGAGGCTCGGATCCCCCGCGCGAAAGATCACCGCGTCAGGTTGAAACGTGATCGGCTGCATGGCGGCGGGCTCCCGGCGCGGTTCGCATCGTATCGCCCGCACTGTTCCACACCCGCTTTAAGGACCGGTTAACGGCCCATGCGATCTTTGCATCATCTGGCGAGGCGATCTGATATAACAATGTCCTGGGGAGGCGCCTTGCCATGCCGACATTCGGGACCCTCTATGTTTGGAAAGGCGCCTCGGGCGGCGACTGGAACGACAACGTCCATAATTGGACGCCCGGCTACCCCGCCGCCTCGCCCCCGGGCTATGGCGACCTCGTGATCTTCAATACCGGCGCCGCCACCGCCGTCGCGGGCAATGGCGGCGCATCGGAAATCGACATCGTGCTCGGCACGACGCTCACGATCCTCAACAGCATCTCGGCCGATGGCGCCGTCTCCGGCGTCGGCCTGCTCGCCGACAGCGGCGGGTCCGTCATCATCGGCGCCGGCGCCACCAAGCCAGGCGTTCCGAGCCCAGGCGGTGTGTCGGTCGACGTCATTGGCTTCACCGGGATCGGCTCACTGACGGTGCTCGCGGGCGGCGGGCTGGATGACACCGGAATGGTCCTTGGCGATCGCGCGGGCTCCACTGGCAACCTGACCGTCAACGGCGCGGGCGCTATCGTCATCGTGGCACCCGCCGCCGCGCCGAACGGGATGCTGATCATCGGCAACGCGGGCATGGGCATTGTCAACGTCCGCAACGGCGGATCGCTCGCCGCCGTCTCCAGCTCGGTCCTTGGCCTGCAACCGGGCGCCAGAGGCACCGCGACCGTCGACGCCGCGCAATGGTTCGCGGGCGCGCTGACGGTGGGGCAAAGCGGAACTGGCACCGTCAACGTCAACAATGGCGGCCTGCTGACCGCGACGACCCTTCTGATCGGCGCCCTTGGCTCGATCGCGGCCACGGGTTCGTTGACCGGCGCTCCCGGCACCATCGTCGCGCTGACGGACGTGACGCTGGCGGGAGGGCGGCTCGATGTCGTTCATGGCGGTCTCGCCGTCATCGACTCCGGTGGCGCCACGGGTGCCGCCGGCGCGGTGTCCATCAGCACCGGCCACCTCCTCAGCGGAAGCGGGACCGTCGACGGCGCCGTGGTGCTCGCCAGCCACGCCGCGGTCATCGCCAGCGGCGTCGCCAACACCGGCGTCGCCCTGACCATCACCGGCGCCATCACCGGACCCGGAACCCTGCAACCGCTGATGATCCTGGACCTTAAAGGCGCGGTCGCACCCGAGGTTCAGATCGTCTTCAACGCCCCCGCGCCACTCCAGCCGGGCATCCTGATCCTGGAAGCCGCCGCCGCCGAGGCCGGAATCATCAGCGGGTTCAGCCGTGGCAACACGATCGAGGTCGCCGGCCTCACCTACACCCACGCCACCTTCGCGAGCGGCGGCGCCAGCAACCCCGGCACCCTGGTTTTGTCCGGCGGCACCGCGTCGCCCTTATCCCTGCTGGTCGCCGGAACCTACGCCGCCACCGATTTCCTCGCCACGCCCGACACGCTCGGGACCGCCATCACGCTGGTCCAATGTTTCGCGGCCGACACGCGCATCGCAACGGCGGGCGCCGATGTCCTGGTTCAGGACCTGCGTCCCGGCATGACCGTTCGCACCGCCGCGGGCCAGATCCGTCCCGTCATTTGGGCGGGCCACCGCGACATCGACTGCCGGGCGCATCCCGACCCCGCCGCCGTAGCACCCGTGCGGGTTCGCGCCGGAGCCTTCGGTCCGGACCAGCCCATGCGTGACCTGTTCCTGTCCCCGGATCACGCGATTTTCGTGAACGGGATGCTGATCCCGGCGAAATACCTCATCGACGGCGACGCCATCGCTCAGGTCGCGCGCGACCGCGTCACCTATCATCATTTCGAACTCGCATCGCATGACCTGGTGCTCGCCGAGGGCATGCCGGTCGAAACCCGCCTTCCCGCCAACGCCACCCGCGCGCCCTCCCCCAGTCACTTGGCTCACATGCCCAGTCACTTGGCTCACATGCCCAGTCCCTTGGCTCACATGCCCGGTCCATCGGCTCAAACATGGGAGATGAGCGGCTGCGCGCCACTGGTCCTGGCCGGCCCCATCCTGGCCAAAACGCGCGCGTCTCTCGCGGCCCGGGTGAGCCCGCCAAACGCCTGAACGGCAGGCCGCCCATACGCGCGGCGGGAGTTCATTTTTCTGCCGTATATAAATCCATCTTTTCATTTCGGATAAACGGGGAACCGCACCCCTTCGCGCGGCCTTAACCCAGCATCAACAACATCAAGTCGTCGGCATCTCCTTAAATTCCGACTTCGCCACCGTGCCCGGCCATCCCGTCGTCCTCGTCGCCGAGGATGAAACGCTGATCCGCATGGCCACCTCCGACGCGCTGACCGAGGCTGGCTTCGAAGTCATGGAAGCACGGCACGCCGGCGAGACACTCAATTTCCTCGAGGCCCGAGGGCCCGAAATCCGCTTCCTGTTCACCGACATCGAAATGCCCGGCGGCATGAGCGGACTTGAACTCGCCGCCCTGGTCTTGCAACGCTGGCCCTGGATTTCGGTTCTGGTCACCTCGGGAAAATGCTTGTCCGATCCGGCCGGTCTTCCCCCCGGCAGCCCATTTCTCGCCAAACCTTATCACATCGGCCGCGTCATTGGTCAGATGCGGAACCTGCTGACGGCGCATTGTGGAGGCTTGCCAACGCCACGCTAATATGAGAATGAGAATCATTCTCAACTGAGCAGGCGTTCTTCCCAATGTTTCAACAAACTCAGCGCCGCGCATCGGGCGTCAGCATTTTCGCGTCCGCCGCCGCCGCGCTGGCCAGCCTGATCGGTTTCACCCCTCCCGCCGCCGCCGATTTGCAGGTCCGCGTGCCCTATGTCGGATGGCGCGAACTGGAATTCGAACATAACGGATTGGTGACGTTCGGCCGCCGCGGCACATCAGCCGATCGCGCCCAGAGCTATACCAATTCCATCGCGTATGGCGTCACGCCCTGGTGGAAAATCGAACTCGAGGGCGAACTCGCCTCCGGTGGCGGTCAACACCTTACCTGGGCCGCCACGACGCTGGAAAACACCTTCCAATTGATCGAGCACGGGGAATACCTGTTCGACCTCGGCTTATTCGTTGAATATTCGCAGGCAACCGGACAATCGCCCAACAGTTTCACGTTCGGACCGATCATCCGTAAGGAATTGCCCGCCATCCTTGGCATCTATACCGACCACACGTTAAACCTGTTTCTGTCCCGTGACGTCGGCGGCAATGCCACCAAGGACACCGGATTGAAAATCGCGTGGCAATCCGTCGCGCGGTTTCACCCGCTGATCGCCGCCGGCTTCGAATATTACGCCCAGATCGGCGACCTCGCGCATACCGGAAATTATAATCAGCAGCAGCATTTCGTTGGACCGGTGCTGACCGGCGCGCAAAGCTTCCCGCCCTATGGGAAATTGAAATACCAGGTCGGCTATTTGTTCGGCCTCAACACCGCCACGCCAAAAAGCGCGATCCGGTGGAAGCTGGAATACGAAATCCGCTTTTGAAACGACATGATATCATAATGAATTTTTAATGGCCCAACCTTCGTTGTGTTGGGTTATCGCGCCTGGCATCGCCGTGGCTGATGCGCCCCTCCCCTCGCGGCCGCGACCGCTGAACAATCCCTCGGCCAAAGCCTGTTCTTCGACACCAGCCTGTCGCAACCTGGGGGCCAGGCCTGCGCCAATTGCCACGCGCCATCGAAACCAATCAGCGCCGGGCAACGCTGACCGTCAGCATCTCCCATCGATGTTTATCCGGTTCGTTCCAATACACCATATTACCGTCATGCGCCGTATCGACCCGCCGATCCACCGTGCCATGCACCGCGCTCCGGAACGGAAAGCCCGCCGCCACACCGGCGCCAAAACATCGACGATCGGCCTGGCCATCAAACCCGGAACAGCGGTCGATTCGAAATGCTCGATCTCTCCCGCCAGCCAAGCCGCCAACAATATCATCAGGCGCGCGCGCTGCTCAGCGAACCGATCCGTCCACACCGGGTCCCAGACCACGAGGCCAGAGCGCGATCGTCTGAAGTTTAACCAACTTCAAACGTGAATCGCCCTCGTCAGAGCAAAATTCAGACCGTGATCGGGTCAACCTCAACCGATCACGATCTGATCGCCTGATCCGCGATCAAACCCCCAACAGAGCCAACGTCCGCGCCACCACCTTCGCCTCATCATAAATTTCCAGAGCCCGCGCCCGTCCCGCCGCCCCCATCGACGCTCGCGCCCCCGCGTCCCCCGCGAGCCGCGCCAAAGCCACCGCCAGAGGCTGAACCGTTCCCGGCGCCACCAGCAACCCCGTCACCCCATCGACGATTTGCTCCCGCGGCCCGCGAATATCCGTCGCCACCACCGGCAGTCCGCACAGCATCGCCTCGATCACCGACATCGGTAACCCCTCAAAATGACTCGGCAGGACGAAAATATCCGCCGCCGCCAGCACCGCCGCGACATCGGTCCGGTACCCCAACATCCGCAACCGCTCGCGCAAACCGGCAGCCCGCAATACGGCGGCCATGTCCTCACCGCGATCGGACTCCAACCGCTCCCCCACCACCCATAAATCCGCGTCCGGCACGTCCCGCATCGCCACCGCCAACTCGGGATAGCCTTTATGCCGCACCAGCCGCGACACCGCCGCGATGACAACCCGGTTCGGCGCGACGCCAAGTTCCGCCCGCACCCGCGCCCGAGCCTCCGGATCGGGATGAAACACAGCGGGATCGCGCCCGTTCCGCACCGAAACCGCACTCCGAAAAATCCACAACCGGCGGGCGTCGGCGGCTTCCTCGTCCGAAACTGTCAGGAACACATCGGTGACGCGGCCGGCCACGAATTCCATCGCGAACCCCGCCGCGCGGCGCACGACATTGCCAGGATAATTAAACCAGAAGCCATGACATGTGGACGCAATCCGCGGCACCCCGACCCACCACGCCGCCATTCGCGCCAGAAACCCGCTGATCGGCATATGCGCATGCACCAGATCGGGTTTTTCCTCGCGAAACAGCCGCGTCATCGCCCGGAACGCACGCCAATGCGCCAACGGCGACACCCGCCGTTCCAACGGCAAGCCCACCACGCGAAATCCCTCGGCGCGAGGCGCTTCCAGAAACCGCCCCTCGGCACAGGCGCCGATCACCTCATGGCCACGCGCCCGCATCTCGCGCATCAGCGGCAGCAGAAACTGCCGCAACGAAAAATCCACATTGGTGATCTCGATGATTTTCACGCGTCGCGCGCCTCAGCCAACTTTGCTGATCGCCCATTTCACATGCTGCGGCCCGCCCTCGCGTCCGGTTAGCACCACCTGCTCGGTCTTGCGCAATTCGCCCGAGCCTAAATAGATACTGTCCTCTAACGTCAGATGCACCCCATCCGCGCGCAGGATCCACCCGCCACCGGAGCGTAAGCGCATCAAAACCGCCTCCCCATCCTGCTGCAAACTGGCCTGCACGCTGGGGTGCAAATGGAATCGCAATGTGAACGGATGCGGCTGATCCGCCTCGATCACATCCTCGCCGCGGATATCCTCACCACTTTCGGACACGTACAGGCGCCGCCGGTGAATGGCGCCGAAGGGCTTGGACCAACCGTCGTGATCCACCTCCAGCCAATGCGCGCCGTTGGCTTCCTGCCGCTGCGCCTTCACATGCAAAGGACGGCGTCCCAGGCCCGCCGGCTTCAACTCGCTGCTGTTGGTGTCGCCGATGATCAGCGTCGAGTGCGCCGCGGTGGCCCGCGCCGCGTCGTGCCAACTGGTCCCACCCGCCGGAAACGCGCCGACATTGACGATCATCCTGTCACGCCCGACCGATAATTCCATCGACAGCGTGCCCGCATGCGCGGTGCGATCGACATCCGGAGGTGGCGGCGCCCCGGAATCGACGATCAGGATCGTGCGGCCCGCCTGCAACCGCTGAAACCCGCCATCGTTCAGCGCCGATAGCGCCCGCGTCCCGCGGCCCGCCTGCGTCAGCACCAGATCGACAAGGCTCGACGTCTCCTCCCGCCCGCCATTGAACAGCGCGAGGCCGCCGTCGCCATGCCGCATCGCGCGCAACGCCGGTGCCATCCGCTCGATGGCCTGAGCCAGCACCAGAGGCGGCTGCGTTTGGCCCGCCTGCAACAGAGCCCGGATTTCCGTCAGATCCTGCAGCACCGCGAGTTGCGTGCCTGGACTCCGCTCGACATGGCAGCCGTCGGCCAGCACCTGACGCGTGATCTCACGCGGCAAAAACCGCGACGCGCGCAGCAGAAATCCGTTGTGCTCGGGCAGCGCGACCGCGGCCGCGATCAGGCCCTTCAAAGCGGTCAGCGCGCGGGCGTCCAGTTCCTCCGCCGGCAACGCGGCGGACAGAGCACGGGCATCGGCGACCAGCCGCGCCATCAGTTTCTGCCGGAACGGATCGTCGGCGGTGGCGGCGAAGAAATCGTAATGACTGAGCCAGGCGGTGATCCGCGCCCCCACGACGTCGGGCCGGCGCGCGATCGGATCGGCGGGCGCCGCGGCGATCCAGTCGGCGACCAGTCCGCGCGCCAGCAGCCGCGCGGGATCGGTGCCCAGTGCACGGAGATGCCGGATCCAGGTGAAGCCGTGCGCGTGAGATAGCAACGGCGCCGCCCCCGCCAGTTTCGCCCATCCGCCGGTGCGCAAGATCAGAATGCCGCCGCCGAACTCCAGCTCATGTTTCAGCAACCTTGCCCCGAGGTTGATATCCCCCGGCCAGGGATCGCGCACCGGCAGCGTCGGCGCGTCCGGCACGCGCCCGAAGCGCGGCAGGGGCAGACGGGCCATGATCTGACGCGCGCCGCGGAACAGGCGAAGTCCGGAATTCACAAGGCCAAACCCAGCGGCGGGCCGCGCAACGCCGCGATGGCGGCGGCCCGATCCGGCGCGCCGAACACGGCCGTGCCCGCGATCAGAGTATCCGCCCCCGCCGCGATCACCTCGGCCGCCGTCCGGGCGTTGATCCCGCCATCCACCGCCAGCGCGATCGGCCGCGCCTGGCCATCGATCAACCGGCGCAAAGCCGCGATCTTTGGCAGTTGGGACGGCAGGAACGCCTGCCCTCCGAATCCAGGATTGACCGACATGACCAGAACGATGTCGGCCAGATCGAGCAACCACGCAACAGATTCGATCGGCGTCGCCGGATTGAGCACGACCCCAGGTTTTTTGCCGAGGGAACGGATCAATTGCAGCGTGCGATGCGGATGTGGTCCGGCCTCGGGGTGAATGGAGATGTGATCGGCTCCTGCCTCGGCGAAGGCGGCGATGAACGGGTCGGCGGGGGTGATCATCAGATGCACGTCGAAGGGCAAGGCGGAGTGCGGGCGCAGAGCCGCCAGGATTTGCGGGCCGAAGCTGATCGCGGGGACGAAATGCCCATCCATGATGTCGAAATGCAGCCAGTCGGCACCCGCCGCGGCGATCGACGCGGCTTCGTCGCGCAGGCAGGCGAAGTCGGCCGCCAACAAGCTAGGCGCGATCACGACTCGATCGGAGGCGGGCGAGGACATGAGATATTATTTGGCACCGTGGCCTGGTGGGCACAAGCGCTTGGGCTCCACCAGGAGGGCGCCGCCCTCCTGGACCTCCCGCCAAGGGCGATACCCCTTGGATCCCGTTAAGTTTGGATCGTTGGATAAGGGAGCCGTCAGGGGCGTTTCAACGCCCGTGACGGCTCCCTTATCCAACGATCCAAAAGACGGCGGTCCAGCGACCCTGTCCCTGGCGGAGGTCGAGGAGGCAGAGCCTCCTCGCGAGGCGTGGGGCAGCGCCCGACCCCTACCCCCCAAACAACCCGCCACGCCGCGCCAACGACGCCAAATGCCCATCCGCGTCGCCATACAACTGCTCGATCGTCGTCATCCGCTTAAAGTAATGACCCACGGAATATTCCATGGTCATCCCGATCCCGCCATGCAGCTGAACCGCTTCCTGCCCGATATGCTTGCCGGAGCGTCCGATTTGCACCTTCGCCGCCGAAATCGCCCGTCCCCGTTCCTTCGCATCCTCCTCCGCCGCCATCACGGCGGCGAACATCGCCATGCTCCGCGCTCCCTCCAGCGCCACCAGCATGTCGACCGAGCGATGTTGTAACACCTGAAACGACCCGATCGCCCGCCCGAACTGCTTGCGAGTCTTGAGATATTCCAGCGTCAGATCATGCATCGACTGCATCACGCCCACCGCCTCGGCGCACAACGCCGCGATCGCCTCATCCACCGCGTGCTCGATCAGGGACAGAGCATTATCATTCAACAACGTCGCCCGCACGCCGGTCAGCGTGACCTCCGCCGCCCGCATGCCGTCCTGTGTCGCATAGCCGCGACGCGCGACACCCGGAGACTTCGCATCCACCAGAAAAAGCCCAATCCCATCCCGGTCGGAGCGCCCCCCCGACAAGCGCGCGCTCACCAAAATCTGATCGGCGGCATCGCCATGCAGCACCACGCTCTTGGCGCCATCCACCACGTAAGCCGAGCCATCCTTCTTCGCCGCGGTCGAGACATCGAACAGATCGTAGCGCGAGTGCCGTTCCACATGCGCGAACGCCAGCTTCAATTTCCCCGCGCACACCTGGGGCAGCAGCGAGCCCAACAACGCCGGATCCGCCGCGCGCCGCAGCAACCCGCCCGCCAGAATGACCGTGGCGAAATATGGTTCCACCACCAGCCCGCGACCGAACGTTTCCATCACGATCATCGTCTCGACCGGACCGCCGCCAAACCCACCCAGAGTTTCCGGGAACGGCAACCCGAGCAGCCCTTGCTCGGCGAAACGCGACCACATCGCGCTGCTGTAACCGGCGGGCTCGGCCATGAAGCCCTTGCGCTGCTGGAACTGATATTGGTCCTGTATCAGCTTATCGACACTCTCTTTCAGCAATCGCTGATCTTCGCTCAGATCGAAATCCATGGGTATCCTCCGTCGTTTTTTTATTAAAGCCCCAGGATCGCCTGGGCGATCAAACCCCTAATCCAGGATCGCCTGGGCGATCAAACCCCTAATCCAGGATCGCCTGGGCGATCAAA
>JAYVXQ010000424.1:0-11753 GCA_043785025.1 Acetobacteraceae bacterium | reverse complement strand
AGATGCTCGCCAAAACACATGGTCAGAGCATCATCCGCTCATGTGTCCACACCTGAGCGGATAAAGATGCTCGCCAAAACACATGGTCAGAGCGGATTCCGTGAGCCAACGCGATCGGAAACCGCTCTGGCCGCCAGCGCCTCGGCCAGGACGCGGGAGCGGGCGATCTGAGCGGGCTCGTTCAGGTGGTCCGCCGTGTCGAAAAAGGCGCTGACGGGAAGGGCGTCGCCGAGGTCGAGGAAACCGGCGCGGCCGGCGATATAGATCGCGCGGATGGCGTCGTGAGTGTCCTCGGGGATCGGATGGCCGGCGAAGCCCGCGGGCAGGCCGCCGATGACCCTGATGTCACGCGCGCGAGCCCACAGCAGGAAGTCCTTGACGATGACGGTGCCGTGGCCCGCCGCGATGCGGGCCGCGGTTTCATGCACCGGGGCGGCGATCGCGCTTACAGCGGCGGCTTTGTCCCTGGTGTGGCCGATGTGATCGCCCCAGGCGTTGACCTCCCCGGTATAGGCCGCGCGGGGGTCGGCGAAGCCACTGGCGGCGAGCGACATTTCAATCAGGCTCATGAGCGCGGCGCGCGGGCCAGCGGCGAAGGCGGCGCCGGCCCATCGGGTCAGCGGCAAGGTCCACAGCGTGGCGCGGTCGTGGCGCAGCATGATCGCCGCGTCCGGCCCCAAAGCGTTGGTGGCGGCGGAGATGCTGTATTGCGCTTGCTCGAGCGGCAAATAGACAATGTCTCCTGGACCGAGCAACGGCCGCCAGCGGGCGAACAGATAATCGAGACCGATGCCGACGGCGATGCCCGCGTTGACGCAGGGCCGGCCAAGGACGGGTTCGATGGTCTCGCAGCGATGCGAATAGGGACCGTTGGAGCCGGCGATGATGACCAGTTTGGGCCCCTCCAGGCGCGCGCCGCGGGCGAGCTTCGCCTCGATCAGCGCGCGGAACATGCCCAACGACAGCGGGCGGTCGAGTACGGCGGCGAACAGCAGCCCATACAGCAGCAGCGAGGCGGCGATGGGTGCGAGGATCCGCCGAACCACCCTCAGAACCTAAAATACAGAAAAGGCGCGATCCTGGGCGCGAAGCACAGAGCCTGCATGGTGAAGGCGAAGCCCGAGGTCAAAGCCCATGCGCGGGTGCGGCCGGACATCGCGTGCATGTTGGGCAATGCCAGGACGATGAACCAGCCAAGAAGGAGGCAGGCGGCAACCTCGGGGAAGCTCAGCGTGCGCCCATCGCCCAAATACGGGAGGGCGGCGACGGGGGTGGCGAGCGAGGCCAAAGGCGGGAAGGCCGCGGCGATCATGGCGGGGAGTGCCGCGCCGTTGGCTCCGGCCATCGCGCGCAGCATCGACCAGGCGGTGTCGAGGTTGTCCGCGCGGAAGGGCACCCAGGCGGCGATCACGGCGATGAGGGTCAGCGCACGGGCCAGGAGCGATGGCAGACGGAGGCCCAACGATGTCCAAAGCGCGTGGATCACCAGGAAGCCGCCGTGCAGCGCGCCCCACACGACGAATTGCCACGCCGCACCATGCCACAGGCCGCACAGCAGCATGGTCGCGAACAGGTTGATGAGGCGTCGTACTGGGCTTTGGCGCGATCCACCCAGGGGAATGTAGACGAAATCGCGGAGAAAAATTCCGAGGGTGATGTGCCAGCGGCGCCAGAACCCGGCGATGTCGGTGGCCTGGTAGGGGCTGTCGAAGTTCAACGGGAAACGGATGTTCATCATCCGGGCGAGGCCCATGGCCATGTCGGAATAGCCGGAGAAGTCGAAATAGATTTGCAGGGAATACGCGAGGGTGGCGAACCAGGCCTCGAACAACGTCAGGGTGTGACCGGCGGCGGCGGCGTTGAAGCCGGTGTCCGCGAAGCCGCCGAACATGTCGGCCAGCGCCAGTTTCTTGCCCAGACCCAACAGGAAGATGACGAGGCCGGTGGTGAGGTTTTCAGTGTTGGGCTGGCTGAGGCCGCGGGCCGTGAACTGGGGAATGATGTCGTTCGGGCGGACGATCGGGCCGGCGATCAGATGCGGGAAGAAGGTGACGAAGGCGGCGGTGTGCGTGAGGTCGCGCGGTTGAGTGGGATCGGTTCGCGCTTCCGCCAGGAACATGATTTGCTGGAAGGTGAAGAAGCTGACGGCGAGCGGTAGCGCGAGATTCAACGGCGCGGCGGCCGGGGTGACGGCGTGGAGGACGAAATCGGCGTATTTGAACCAGAAAAGGACGCCGAGATTGAGCGCGATGCCGACGATGAGCCAGAGCCTCGCATGGTTTGACGAGCGGATCGCGGCGGCGCGGATTTGCCGCCCGATCGCGTGATTGACCAGGATCGAGCCGATCAGCAGCGGGACGAAGCGCGGGTCCCACCAGCCGTAAAAGACGAGGCTCGCGCCGATCAGCCAGCGGACCGGCCAGATGCCCGGCGCGATGCGGCCGATGAAAAAGAACCCGCCGAGGCAGAGCGGCAGGAAGCCGAGGATGAACGGGAGAGAATGGAACAGCATGGCCGGGATGGAGTGTGGCTGGCCCGGGTGAAGATCCGGTTAATCCAAAGCTCGGTTCGGACGCGAAAGCCCAAGGACCGGCGAGAGGCGATGTTCGTGGCTCCGCGGCCGCGGGCCGCGCGGCAATGCCCCGCTGCAATACCCCCCGAGGACGTGGATGAGGACGACGATAATGACGAGGACGGCGACGATGACGACGACGACAAAGCGTGACCGCCGGCACCGAGGGCTCGCCCGCTCCCAGTGCCTGGAGCCAACTGTCGAACGCCTGAGCGCCGCGCGGAAGGGTGGGCCGGGCGGCCAGTCTTGCCCCCGGTTGCCATCGATGGTACCCGATTTTGGTGGAAAACAAGGGGAAATTCCATGAGCAACGCGCCTGTCCTTCCGGTCCTGAACCATGATCTGGCTGAGGATGAACTCGCCTGGATCGGCGCCGTCCACCGGGATTTCGACACAGCGCGGGCGGCGGGATCGGCGCCGCGGGAAGCCTTGCGCACCGCCCTGGCGAAACCGGAGCATCAATTGCCGGTGCCGATGGATTTGTCCGGCGATGGACCCTGGCGCGGCGGGCGGAACCAGCACGGGCGCCTGGTGTCCGGCGTGTTCCTGAAGAAAGTCGAGTTGCACCGGCACCAGCACAGCCGCACCGATCAGTTCACCATGTATGTGAACGGCGAAGCGGACGGGTTCTCGCTCGACGCGCGCGGCGAGCCGGTTCTGACGCCCGTCACCGGCGGCGGGCATTTCCACAACGCGCCCGATGCGCCGCACGCCTTCGTGCCCAAAGTGGGCGCGCCAGTGCCCGACGACTGGGAGATCGTGTTCATCGCCATCACCCCGCGTAATCTACGCGAGGACACGCAGGCGGTGACGGAGGCCACACGCGCGATCTATCGCGAGGCGGTCGGCCGCGACGCGCCGATCGGCGTTTAACGCCACGCTCATCGTCGTGGCTGACATTATCATCCGATCGGTTATGACCGCCGGATCGGACCAGGGAGAGCGATCATGATCGATACCAAACCGGAAGATGTGGGTCTGTCGTCCGAGCGTCTCGCGCGCGTGGATACCTGGGCGCGTCAACTGATTGACGACGGGAAGCTCGCGGGTCTGAGCACGATGGTGCTGCGCCGCGGAAAACTCGTGCATTTCGGCACGCACGGGATGGCCGATCTGAAACGTGGAACGGCGCTGAAGCAAGACACGATTTTTCGTTTTTATTCCATGACGAAGCCGCTGACATCCGTCGCGATCATGATGCTGTACGAGGAAGGCCGGTTTCAGCTCGATGATCCGATCACGCGGTTTCTGCCGTGCTTCCGGAACATGCGCGTGTCCGCCGGCGGCATGCGCGGCAAGATCGATACGGTTCCAGCCGAGCGCGACATCACGTTCCGCGATCTGCTGACACACACCTCCGGCCTGACCTATGGGTTCATGGAGGCCACACCGGTCGACGCCGCCTATCGCGAGGCGGGCGTGGATTTTGTCGCGCCGGACAAAAGCCTGGGGGAGATGGTGGAAATCGCCGCTGCTCTGCCCCTGATCGCGCAACCGGGGACCGCGTGGAATTACAGCATCGCGACCGATATTCTGGGGCATCTGGTGGCGGTGATCTCCGGCGTTCCCTTCGACCGGTTCTTGCGGCAGCGGGTGACCGCGCCCCTGGGCATGGTGGACACGGCGTTTCATGTGCCGGCCGAGAAAATCGGACGTTTCGCGGCGAATTACGCGCGCGGCGCGGATGGGCGGCCGATGCTGATCGACGATCCCGAAACGAGTGTGTTCCGGAGCACGAACCGCATCACCGGCGGTGGCGGCGGGCTGGTCTCAACCGGCGGCGATTACATGCGGTTCTGCCAGATGATGCTGAATAAGGGTGTGCTGGACGGCGTCCGGCTTCTGGGCCGCAAAACTGTCGAGTTGATGACCTCCAACCATCTGAACGGCGACATGGCGGCGATGGGGCAGGCGCGGTTTTCCGAATCATCCTATCACGGGATCGGGTTCGGGCTCGGGTTCTCGGTCACCTTGGATCCGGCCAAGGCGCAGATTTTGGGCTCGGCGGGGGAGTATGCCTGGGGCGGGGCGGCGAGCACGGCGTTCTGGATCGATCCGGCGGAGGACATGGCGGTGATTTTGATGACGCAGTTGATGCCGTCTTCGACGTATCCGATCCGGCGGGAGTTGCGGGTGCTGACGTATCAGGCCGTGGTGGATTGAGGGGGGATTTATCCCTTCACCCCGCCCGCCGTCAGACCCGCGACCATGAACCGGCGCAGCATGAAATACATCGTGACGGGCGGGAGTGAATAAACGATCGCCATCGCCATCATGATGTTCCACGGCGCCTCATCGCTGTCGAAGAATTGATCGATGGCGGCGGCGACGGTCATCGAACGCGTTGAGGACAGCAACAAGAACTGATACAGATAGTCGTTCCAGGCCAGCAACAGGGCGAAGGTGCCAATCGGCACCAACGCCGGCGCCATCAGCGGCAGATAAATCCGCAGATAGACCTGGAACGGCGACGCGCCATCGATTCGCGCGGCGTCATCGAGTTCCATCGGAATCAGCTTGCCGTATTGGTGAAAGATCAGCATCGCGCACGGCGTCGCGAAGATGACCTGCGACGCGACGACCGCCGTCAGGCTGTCCATAAGTCCATAGATATGAATGATCCTGGTGAACGGTATCACCAGGAACGACACGGGGATCGCATAAGTCAGCAACGACGCCTGCCCGATCATCCAAATCCCACGGCGCCGCATTCGACCGATCGCGAAGCTGGCGAGCGACCCGATCAGCACCGTGGCGATCGCCGTCCACAGGCCGACCATCACGCTGTTGGCGAACTGGTGCCAGAAATTCACCAGATAGTGATGATCCTCGTTCCAGATGACGGCAAAACTGTCGAAGTTCGCGTCCGACGGCCAGATCCGGCCGGAGAATTCGTCACCGTCATCACTGAGGGCGATCAAAAACATATTATACAGCGGAATGATCGACCAGATCGCCAGCACCACGCCCAATGAAATGGGGCCGATGCGCGCGAGGGCTTTCACAATTGCACCTCGGTCATCCGCAGGCGGCGTAGCAGAACGATCGTCAACGGGATCAGCACGGGCAGCGCCGACAGTCCGGCCGCGACGGCCAGGGCCGGCCGGCCCTCGGTCAACCCGACGCGGAAACTGTAGGTTCCCAGCACCTCGGTCATCAGCGCCGGAGCACCGCCGGACACGAACGAGGTGGTCGCGAAATCGCCCACCGCCCATAATGTCGCGAGTAACGTGCAAATCAGATAGAGATTCGCGAGCAACGGAAACGTTACGTACAAAAAACAGCGATAGCCGGTCGCGCCGTCGACGGAAGCGGCCTCAAGGATTTCGGCGGGGATCGCCATCCGGCCCGCGATGAAGATCAGCGTCCAGAACGGTAGGAATTTCCATATATAAGCGGTGATATTCGCACCCATTGCCAGGCCGTATGAATTGAACCAGATCGGTCCGTCGATACCGAACAGTTGTTCCAGCACGCTGTTCATGAACCCTCCCTGCCCGATCAGCATCCAGTGCAGCGACAGGAATACCGCCAGAGCCGGCAAAGCCCAGGGAAGCATGAATAAAACGAGGAGGGGCTTGATCCAGGGTTCTCGGCGCATGAAGAACCCTGAGAGCAGGACGGCGAGAAACATTTTCAGGTTGACGCCAAATCCGGCGAACAGCAGCGTATTGATCACGACCCTGGGGTAGCGGGGATTATCCAGCAGATCGGCGTAAAGCCGGGGATCGGCGCCGAGATATAGCGCGAAGGCCACGGGGTATACGACGAAAGCGAGGAAGACGCCGATATAGGGCAGGAGAAACGCGGCCGCCCACACCCATTCCCGGTCGCGCGGCAGGATCGCCCAACCGATCATGAACGATCAGCCCTTGACCCCGCCCATGGTCAGGCCCGCCGCCATGTATCGGCGGAAACCGTAATACAGGATGATCGGCGGCATCGCGTAGATGATGGCGGTCGCCATCATAAAGTTCCAGGGCGACTCGTCGCTGTTGAGGAATTGCGCCAGCGCGACCGCGACGGTCATGCTCTCGGGCGTGGATAACAGCAGGAAGTTATAGAGATACTCATTCCATGCCAGCAGCAGCGCGTAGGTACCGACCGCGACCAAAGCGGGGGCCATCAGCGGCAGATAAATACGGAAGTAGATCTGCCACGGGTTGGCGCCGTCGATCCGCGCGGATTCGTCCAGTTCCATCGGAATCGACTTGCCATACTGCGAGAAGATAAAAATCGCGTAGGGTGTCGCGAAGGTCGTCAGCGCCAGGATCACCGACGAAAGGTGATTGCCAAGCCCATAGATCTGCATGATGCGATAGATCGGGATCGCCAGAAACGACGCCGGGATCACATAGGTCATCAGGGCCGCGTTGGTCAGCATCCAACCGCTGCGCACCCGCATCCGCCCGACCATGAAACTGGCCAGGGACCCGATGAACAATGTCAGGAACATCACCATCAACCCGACGTAGAAACTGTTGCCGAACTGATGCCAGAACCGCGCGAGGTACCAGAAATCCTCATAAATGACGACCCGGAAACTTTCCAGCGAAGGGTCGGCGGGCCATAGCGCGCCGCCGAAGATATCGCCGTGGCGGCTGAGCGCGATCAACCACATGTTGTAAATCGGCGTGATCGACCAGACCACGATCACGAACCCAAGGACCAGGCACGCCGCCTCAATCGCGTAGCGTTGCAGCCGGTAATGCAGCTTCGAGCGCAGGCGGGTACGCACGGCGGTCGTGACGCTCATAACTGCCCCTCTGACATCCGCAGCTTGCGCATCAACAGAATAACCAGCGGGATCAGCAGCGGCAGCGCCGACATGACGGCGGCCACCCCGAGTTTGGGCAGTGCCACCGTGAAGGCGTAACGAATGCCGAGAGTGGCGAGCACCTCGGTCGACATCGCCGGTCCGCCACCGGACACGAAAAAGGTCGCGTTGAAGTCGCCAAGCGCGAAGACCATGTCGAGCAGCGTGCACACCAGATACAAATTCGCCAGCATGGGCACCGTGATGTGCGCGAACCGTTTCAGTCCCGAGGCGCCATCGACCGACGCGGCCTCATAAAGTTCTTGCGGGACCGACATCCGTCCCGCCAGCAGGATCACGGTCCAGAACGGCAATGTCTTCCAGATATAGGCGCCGATATTGCACAAAAGTCCGGACCAGTGGTCATTGAGGTAGACCGGACCGTCGAGGCCGAACCATTCATAAAGCGCGCTGTTCAGCATGCCCCATTGGCCGTTCAGGAACCAATGGATCGACATGTAAGCGGGCAGCGCCGGCGTGGCCCAGGGCAGGATGAAGATGACGAGGAGGGCTTTGCTCCACCAGCGTTTACGGATGAAGAATCCGGACAGCATGAAGGCCAGGAACATCTTCAGGTTTACGCCGATGCCGACGTAAAGCAAAGTGTTCACCACGGCGGTCAAATAACGCGGATCGGAGAACAGTTCCTCGTACAGTTTCGGATCGCTGCCCATCCACAGTCCGAAGCCGATCGGATAGACGACGAATGCAAAGAAGATCACCGTGTAGGGTAAGGCAAAGGCGAACGCCCACAGGGAGTCCGCGCCATGCAGGCCGCCAAACCAGCGCCGGCGGGCGCGCCGGACCGCCGGGTAGCCCTGTCCGACCGCGATGGCCTGCTGTGATACGCTCATGATTGCCTCACCGGCTTCAAGCGAAGGTCATCTTCGCGAAAATCTGCTCGGTCCGTTTGAACGCCTTGTCGACGGCATCCGCGACCTTCATGCCGTTCTTGATCACGTCGGCATGGGCCAGGCCCCAGAGCTGTTCGGCGTTCGCCTGCCCCCATGCCGGGGTGAAGCCCTCATAGACCGGAAGTGTCGGGTTGAGCACGGCTTCCGTGACATAGGGCAGCAGGCATGGCATGTCAGATTTAAGCCAGAACGCGGCGTCGTCGTGCACAACCTGAGGGATCGCCGGGACCCAGCGGCCCAAACCCCCTTTGAGGTTGTCGTTCATGACCGCGGGCTGCATGAAGTATTTCATGAAGTCCTTGGCGACCGCGATATTTTTCGCGCCTTTCGGGATATAGCCGCCGCCGGTGCCGACCTGGGTTTTCATTGGCGTGCCATCGTTTTTCTGTTCCGGCGCCAGCGTGATCATGTCGTGATAGAACGCCTGCTTGTCCTTGATCATCGCCAGTTCGGTGGACAGGGTGCCGTCGAAATCAGCAACGAACAGTTTTTCATGATAGCCGTTGTTGTCGTCGGCGTCGTTCCAACTGAGTGCCTCAGGGGGCACCACGCCTTCCTTGTACAGGTTTGTCATGAACTCGACCGATTTGATCGCGGCTTCCCGCACTTTCGGATCGTTGGTGTGCAGCTTGCCGTCGGGCGTCACGATCCCCTCGCCGCCATTGGCGATCAGGAAATGCGCGAACAGGTTGTTGCCGTCGTTCGGGCCGACCGTGGTGACCTGCAGGCCAAGCGCGTAAATCTTGCGCATCCCCTTGGCGCGCAGCGGCGCCTGGGTTTGTTTCAGGAAGTTCCAGATGTCGTCCCATTTTTTCGGAACGTCGGACATTTTCATGCCGGCTTTTTCAACCAGGTCGCCCCAGATATGGAACGGGGTGGCGCCTTGCTTGATCGGGCACAGATAATAACTGCGTTTTTTCGTGGTTTTATTATAAAACGTCGAACAGAGCCTGGCACTTTCCGACAGTTGCTGCTCGTACGGCGCCACGACGTCGCTCACGTCCACCAGTTTGTCGTCCCACGCGTTCTGCGGCAGGATTGAGGACGGCGCGTCCATGAACACCAGATCGGGAACGTCGCCACTTGTCAGCGCGGAAATCGTCTTCTGATTCAACGCCATGAAGGGCATGATGCTGTATTCCAGCTTATTGCCGCTGGCCTTCATGTAGTCGTCGCAAACTTTCCGCATGGCCGCGTCCTCGGCCGGGACAAACCCCTGGTTCAGCCAGCAGACCGCTGTCTTGGCCTGTGCGTTCGCGATGTAGGGACGCGCCAGACCGCCCGTGGCCCCGAGGGCGAGGGTGCTGGTAATGATTTTGCGCCGGCTCAGGTTTCCCATGCCGTTCTCCTTCCCTGTTTGCCGAAACACCGGCCGGCATTTTTCTGGTCGTGAGAAGTAAGGCTTCGTCTAGCAAATCGAGGCTAGGGCGATTTCGCCAACCGGGTCAATCCATCTGTCAGGCGCGGCGCCGGAATTGTCGCGCCCGCCCAGCAGCCGCGATGACGGTCAGGTAAACGTGTATTTCGCGAAGATCGCCTCGGCCCGCCGGAATGCCTTATCGACCGCGGCGTCTGGGCTCATGCCTTTCTTGATGACATCGGCATGGGCCAGGCCCCAAAGCTGCTCGGCGTTCACCTGCCCCCAGGCCGGATTGAATCCGTTATAGGCGGGAACTGTTGGGTTAAACACGGCCTCGGTGACATAGGCGAGCCGGTGCGGATCGCTTTTGGTGTCGGTCCACCAGGGATCCTGCTTCACGATCGACGGGATGACCGGCACCCAGCGGCCCAATCCGCCCTTCAAATTCTCATTCATGACCGTTGGCCGCATGAAATATGTCATGAATTCTTTCGCGACCGGGATATTTTTCGCGCCCTTCGGGATAAAGCCGCCACCGGCGCCCACGATCGCCGTCATCGGCGAGCCGTCGTTTTTATTTGGCAGGCCGCGCACGGCCATCTCCTGATAATAGGCCTTCTTGTCCTTGATCATCGCGAGTTCGGTGGACAGCGTGCCGTCCAGGTCCATCACGAACAGTTTTTCATGATATCCGTTGTTGTCGTCGGCGTCGTTCCAGCTCAGAGCTTCCGGCGGCACGAACCCTTCTTTATAGGCGTTGGTCATATAAGTGACGGATTTGATCGCGGCGTCCCGCACTTTCGGGTCGTCGGTGTGGAGTTTACCGTCGCGGGTGACGATGTGCTGGCCGCCGTTGGCGATCAGGAAATGCGCGAACAATCCGTTGCCGTCATTCGGGCCGACGGATGTGATCTGCAAGCCCAGACCGTAGATCTTGCGCATGCCCTTGGCGCGCAACGCGGTCTGCACCGGCTTGAAGAAATCCCAGAACGCGTCCCAGGTATTCGGCGCGTCGGCCAGGTTGAATCCGGCTTTCGTGACCAGATCTCCCCATATATGGAACGGCGCGCAGGCCTGCTTGACGGGCGCCAGATAATAAGCGCGGGCCTTCGTCGCGCTGTTATAGAAGCTGGAACCCAGAACGGCGGTCTCACTGAGGCTGGAGCGCTGCGCCTCCACGACGTCGCTGACGTCGACCAGCTGATCGTTCCAGGCGAATTGCGGCAGGATCGTCGCCGGCGCGTCGTGAAAAATCAGATCGGGCACGTCGCCGCTGGTGATCGCGGAGATCGCCTTTTGGTTCAGCGCCTGAAACGGCATGATGCTGAGGTCGATCTTGTTGCCGCTCTCGCGCTGATAATCGGCGACGGTTTTGCGGAAGGCCTCGTCCTCCTCGGGCACGAAGCCCTGGACGGCCCATGTGACGGCGGTAGTGGCGGCGGCGTTCGCGATATGGGGATGGGTGAGTATTGCGGTGGCGGCGGTGCTTAACGAGCCGCGAATTAGTGTCCTGCGGTGCATGGAGGCCATGACCGTTGTCCTTCCCTGTTGTCCCGGCTTTTTTGGTTGGCGCCGTAGTGGTTGGGAGTAGGCTACCACGGCTTGGCGGGCGGGTTCAATGTTTTCGTTGGTGGGTGTGGGGGGGGGGGGCGCTAGGTGAGGATGGCGGTGATTTTGTCGATGAAGGCGCGGGCCAGAGCGATGATGTCCCGCGCTTCCGCGGGCGTAACGGTGTTGCGTGCGCCGGTCGCGTAATCGGCGATTTCGTTGAACTTGTAGGCGCGGCCCAGTGTGGCGAGCATGCTGGGATCGATACGGGGATCGTCGCGGGACTGTAGCGCGAACATGGTTCGCATACCGCCGTGGGTTTTTATGACCTTGCCGGTCTTTTCGAAGATGAAAGCATGAGCGGCGTGATAGGCAGCGAGGTAAGCCTATTTGGCGGCCACTTCAGGTAAAGGTAGCGCGACGATGCGTTCGCCGGCATCAAGGCATTCGCGGGCTTTCGCCAGGTAATCCGCGCTCTCGGGTTTCACAGGTCGATGCCCTCGTGGCGGATTTCGCCCATGAAGCCGGTTTGGTCGTGATAGG
>JAYVXQ010000423.1:0-3674 GCA_043785025.1 Acetobacteraceae bacterium | reverse complement strand
TCAATACCGGGGAGCGAGTTCTCCGATCGTTTAGCCAGTATGCCGATCGTTGAGGCAACCATTCAAAGAACTTTTCTGGGTCGATGCGGATACCGCTTTGTCTTGATCGCGGGCGTGGCGAGTCTAATTCTTCCAAAAGACTTACGCGTGATTGATTTGGGGTTTTCTTAACAAGATTGTTGCGGTTATCGGACCCGCGAGATTATGCTGGTCTTTGGATCAGGTCCTCCAAGGAGGCGGGTCGATCCCTGTTTATGATCGAAAGGGGCTTTATTTCGAAGTTGACGTTATTTCATATTGAACATTCACCTTAACAGCTTAAATCTTTGGAAAGATCGGCGATGCCACGCTGTCTCACGCGTATTTTGTCACTGGTTTTGATGCTTCAGTTCCTGACGGCATCTGCTGCCTTCGCGTATTCCCTTGAAGCGCGCGGCAATGACCGTTGGGTGATCCTCGCGGCGAAAGACAACCTGGCGGACGCGGTCGTGGCGGCTCAATATTTCGGCCAACGAATGTCCGATGTCAGGGTTATTCGAACGGAAAATGGATGGTTCGCGATTTGCCTTGGCCCAGTACCGGTGCAATCGATCTCGGACGCACGCAGATGGTTCGCGCCCAACCTGTCATTGCCCGACGATGCCTACGTCGCCAAAGGTTCGAAGCTGGTTGAAATTGTTTTCCGAACGGGTTCGCCGGGCTCTTCGGTCGTCGCCAACGCGCCAGCAAAACCGCCGCCGCCCACGCCGCCAACCCCGGCGCGAAAGACGGTTGGGACCGGCTTCTTCATCACATCCAAGGGGCATATGCTCACGAACGAGCATGTCGTTTCAGGTTGCAACACCGTTTCAGTTTACCATGGTACCGATAGCCCAATGATCGCGCGGGTCCTGGCCAAGGACAAAGTCAATGATCTCGCGATCATTTCCACTGATCTGACGCCAGAAAAAGTCGCGAACGTGCGGACCTCTGTGCGACTTGGTGAGCAGGTCGCCGCATTCGGTTTCCCATTTTCAGGACTTCTGTCCAGCGGTGGTAATTTTACTTTGGGCAACGTGACGGCGCTTACCGGGCTTAAAGATGATAGCAGAATGGTGCAAATTTCGGCCCCGGTGCAGCCTGGGAACAGCGGAGGACCGCTGTTGGACGAGGCGGGGAACGTGGTTGGCGTGGTCGTGAGCAAGCTCAACGCGATCCAGGTCGCGATCGCGACCGACGATATTCCGCAGAATATTAATTTCGCAATCAAGGCAAATGTGGTGCAAGTATTTCTCGAGTCTCAGGGGTTCGCGATACGTCCGGCGGCTGAGAACGCGCCTTCCATCCGCGCGGCCGATATCGCGGATTTGGCCCGCTCCTTTTCCGGGCGCATTGAATGCGTGCGATAGACGAGATGTACTGGGCGATCACCGGTGCGGTCCAAAACACGTCGCTAAATTAGCCGAGCGAAACTCAATGAATTAAGTCAATGATGGTGTTATCGAATAGTCATGTGTGATTCCCGCCTATCGCGTCGCGCGCTGCTTGGACTGCTTCCCTTCGCGGCAACCGGCGCGAGCGCGAGCGAACCCGCCGGTTGGGTTGAGCCAGACGTGCACCGCCGCCCTTCGTCCAACGGTGAAAAACGTGTCGCGTTGACACTCGACGCCTGTCCCGGCGGCGTCGATCAAAGAATTTTGGACGTCCTGATCAACGAAAACGTCCGGGCCACGATCTTTTTGACCGCCCGTTGGATCGCCGCCAATCCGGCGGGCATGGAATCCTTGCTGGATCACCGCGATCTGTTCGCCTTCGAAAACCACGGCGCCCGCCATATCCCGCCGATACTCGGTGACGGCACGATGTATGGCATGCGCGTCGCGGGCACGCTGACCAACATCCGGCGTGAGATCGAGGACGGCGCGGCGGCGATCAAGGCCGCGACCGGCGCTTCGCCCACCTGGTATCGCGGCGCCGCCGCCCGCTACAGCCCCGAGGCCATTGCGATGTTGGAACAGATGAATTTGCGCGCCGCCGGATATTCGCTGTCAGCAGACCAGGGCGCGTCGTTATCCGCCGCCAGCGTCGCGCAACGCATGGCGCAAGCCAAGGACGGTGAGGTCATCCTGGGTCATATCAATCAGCCGCGCAAGCCAAGTGGAGAGGGGCTGGCGCGGGGGATCGTCGCGTTAAAGCAACGGGGATTTTCCTTCGTTCATCTGGACGGGCTTTCCGGCGATCCGGTTCGCCTGTAACCTACTGTCAAATATGGCGATGGGAGAGGGTTCATGCCGGTTAGCAAAGTGCGCGATCTCGCTTACGGCCGGCTGCGGTCGCCGGATCTGGACGCGCAGGAAGAATTTTTGACCGCGTTCGGCATGACCCGCGCGGCCCGCACGCCAACCGCGCTTTATATGCGCGGCACCGATCCCGCGCACCACATTCACGTCACCGAAAAAGGCCCCCCCGCTTTCCTCGGTTTCGCCTGGGCCGCGGCGCATGAGGACGATTTGAAAACGCTCGCGAAACTACCCGGTGCCTCCGGTGTCGAAACGATCGACGAGCCGGGCGGCGGCAAGCGGGTTCGATTGACCGAGCCGAACGGTTATACGATCGAAGTCGTTCACGGTATCGAAACGGTGCCGGCGATCCCGGTGACACGGCCCGCGATCAATTCCGGCGCCGCGCCCTTGAACCGCGCCGGTGCCGTCATGCGCGTCGAAACCGGCCCCTCCACCGTCAAGCGGATCGGCCACGCCGTGCTCGGTTCGCCGAAAAACCAGGAAACCGTGCGCTGGTTCCGCGAAACGCTTGGCCTGATCGGCTCGGACGACGTCTACGCCGGGGAAAAGGACAATCTGATCGGCCAGTTCAGCCGGGTCGACGCGGGCGAGGCGTATGTCGATCATCACGCGTTCTTCTGCATGCGCAATGAACGCGCCGGCCTCAATCATTTTTCGTTTGAGGTGCAGGACATCGACGACGTGTTCATGGGTCACGAATACCTGACCTCGACCGGCAAATATGAACATATGTGGGGCATTGGACGGCATCTGCTTGGCAGCCAGGTCTATGATTATTGGGGCGATCCGTGGATGCGGGTGCATGAGCATTGGGCCGATACCGACCGGCTGAATGTGCATAATGGATCCAATGTGGTCTCGGCCGAGGAAGGGCTGCGCTCGCAATGGGGCACGCGTCCGCCGGAGAAATTCATCGGCCACGTCTCCCCATGAAAGCTCTGGGCGCGGCGCCCGGATTTCACCATGTCGCGATCCGCGCGGTGGATTTCGACGAAACGATCCGCTTTTATACCGAAGGCCTCGGGTTCCGGGTGCATCTGCCGTTTTCGATCCCCGGCCGGATCGATCGCGCCGCGTTTCTCGACACCGGCGACGGGCGGTTCATCGAGGTGTTCGGTCAGGGCTCCATTGTTCAGGCCGAGGGCCGGCGGCGCGAACCCAACGAAGACCGCACCGAGGGCGCGCTGCTGCATTTCTGCCTCAAGGTCGTCGATACCAATGCCGCGTTCGCGCGTGCGATGGCGGCCGGTGCGGGCGCGCGGGTGGAGCCGGTGACGCGGCGCCTGAGCGAAGATCCGCTGGTCGAGGTCCGCATCGCCTTCGTCACCGGCCCGAACGGCGAGGTGATCGAGTTCATGGAAAGCGCCCAAATGTAATCTTCTCTTGCGAATC
>JAYVXQ010000422.1:0-3685 GCA_043785025.1 Acetobacteraceae bacterium | reverse complement strand
AGATGGCTGAAGGCGCGGATCTCGACACCCTGCTCGACGCTCACGCCGGGACCGAAGATGACGTTCGGGCCAATGCTCACATCCTGGGCGAAGCGTGTATCGGTGCAAAGGAACACCGATCCGGGATCGGTCATGGTCACGCCCGCTTCCATCGCCGCGATGCGTAGCCGGTGTTGCACGATAGCCTCGGCCTCGGCCAGTTCGACGCGGGAATTCACCCCGCGCAGCTCATCGGCCGGCGCCTCCACCACGGCGACACGGGCACCCTCGGCATTGGCCAGGCCAACCGCGTCGGTCAGATAATATTCGGCCTTGGAGTTGTCGTTGCGCACCGCGTGAAGCCAGCGGCGCATATCCGTGGCGGAGGCGCAGAGCACGCCGGCATTGCACAGACCGACCGCCCGTTCCGCTGGGTCAGCATCCGCCCATTCGACGATGCGGTCCACGTAGCCATCCCCATCCGGCAGGTCGCGGCCGATCACCCGTCCGTAGCGGCCGGGATCGGTGGGGCGCATCGCCAGCAGGGCCAGTTTCGCATCACCGGCGCGGCGGCGGTCGAGCAGGCGGCGCAGGGTCTGCGGCTCGATCAGGGGGTTATCGGCATAGAGCACCGCCACTTCGCCATCGCCGAACCAGGTGTCGGCTTGCAAGGCGGCGTGCGCCGTGCCCAGGCGATCGTGCTGGACGACGCTGACATGGGGCTCGGCGGCTTTCGATACGTTCTCCATGCCCGGCCCGACAACCACCACAATGCGGTCGAACACGCTCTCGCAACTGGCCAGCAGATGGCGCAGCATGGTGCGGCCGGCGATGGGATGCAGGATCTTGGGGAGGGCGGACTTCATGCGCGTGCCAAAGCCGGCGGCCAGAATCACGGCGGTCGCGTTGATTGTCATACCCGGAAGCTCCGTCTTTCGCGCGCGCGGCCCATCCTGCGCGGCTGTGGTAGCCGTGCACTCTGGCGCATGTCAAAGCTAATAGGGTGTGACCTACATCATATCGTGTTTCGGAGTACGACATCGTGGCGAGGACCCTGCTGCTGGACCTGGACGGAACCCTGGTCGATTCCGTGCCCGATCTGTGTGCGGCCCTGAACCGCCTCCTGCGATCGCGGGCGACCGCGGGGCTCTCCTACATCGAAACCGCCGCCATGGTGGGTGACGGCACCGAGGCATTGGTCGCCCGCGCCTTCGCCGCCAGGGGCATGAGGCAAGACAACACGGCACTGGACGATTTTCTGCGCGATTATGGAGCGCATGCCGCGGTCGAGACGCGGGCCTATCCCGGTGTGGCGACGACGCTGGAGGCGTTAACGGCGGCGGGCTGGCGGCTGGCGGTGTGCACCAACAAGCCGGTGGCGCCAGCGCGCGCGCTGTTGTCGGCGCTGGGGCTGGCGGAGCGTTTTTGCACCATAGGCGGCGGCGACAGCTTTTCAGTGCGCAAGCCCGATCCGGGGCATCTATTGGCCACACTGGCGGCGGCCGGGGGCACGATCGGCCAAGCGGTCATGGCCGGCGACCACGCCAACGATGTCGCCGCGGCGCGCGGGGCGGGGCTGCCCTGCATCTTCGCCGCCTGGGGCTACGGTCCGTCTGCCATGGCGGCGGGCTCGGCCGCGATCGCCGAGCGCTTCGATCAGCTGCCCGCGATCGCCGAACGGCTGCTGTTGTAGCTGACTTTTGTCCCCCCGGGCCGCGCGCGCCGCCCGGCCCGGCGCCGATCCAATACAGCGTGGCGGCTTGACACGACAAAGCCCACGCTTCTATCACCGCGCCTCTGGGATGGGCGCGTAGCTCAGCGGGAGAGCATCGCCTTCACACGGCGGGGGTCACAGGTTCAATCCCTGTCGCGCCCACCATTCGTTGCTTATCTCAATAATTGGCGGATGGCTTCCAGCTCGGTCAGGGCCTCGGCCAGCAGGGAGCGCAGCCGCCGGATCTCGTGCCGGTCCTGATCTGTGCCGGGGGCGTCGGGATCGTTGGGCGAGAAGCGTTCGGATCTTTCACTTCGGGACCGCGGTGCATCGTTTGGGTCGACGCGACGGCGTAACGGAGCGCGCGCGGTTGGTGGGGCGCGGGGATTGGGTTCCAGGTCCAGGCCGGGCAGTAACGCGGCGGCGGGGTTGGTCAACTCGTCATGCTCGGCGCCGGCGGCTTCGCGCTCGTCTTCCGGCGCGGGCGGAATATCCTCGGATAACTGGCCGCCACCGTCGCGCAGCAGGCGCTGGACGCCCTTGATCGTGTAGCCCTGGGTGTAGAGCAAATTGGCGATCCGACGTAGCAGGACGATATCGGTGGGGCGGTAATAGCGGCGGCCGCCGCCGCGCTTCATCGGTTTCACCTGGGGAAATTTGGTTTCCCAGAACCGCAGCACGTGCTGGGGAATGTGAAGATCGTCGGCCACCTCGCTGATGGTGCGGAAGGCGTTGGGGCTTTTCTTGACGCGGGTCAGGCCCGCCGTGTCGTCGGACCGCTCGGCCGGATCGGCGTCTGGATTGGGTTCGTTTTGGGCGCCGCCGGTCCCGTTGGGTCCGCCCGCGGCGGCGCCAACCTCCGGTTCAGACATCGTCATCCGCCTCATTCGCGGTGCCGCCGTTGATCCGGGTGCGCAGGACGTGGCTTGGCCGGAACACGAGGACGCGGCGCGGCAGGATCGGAACTTCTTCGCCGGTTTTCGGGTTGCGGCCGACGCGGCGGCCTTTTTGACGCACGGAAAAGGTTCCGAAGCCACTGATTTTAACGGATTCTCCGGACTCCAGGGTGGAGCCCAAACGCTCCAGCACCGTTTCCAGCAAATCGGCGCAGTCGTTGCGCGACAGGCCGACCTCGGCGTGAATGGTTTCGGTCAAATGCGCGCGTGTTACGGTCAGCATACCCAAACATTACGTGGGGCATGGGGATACGTCAATAAAATCACTCAGGATCAGATGCTTGGCGGCATGTATGCGATGGAGACGGGTGAACCGGCGTGTAACCGGCGGGATTTACATGCGCACCAGCGCGGAGCCCCAGGTCAGGCCGCCGCCCAATGCCTCCAGCAACACCAAAGCGCCGCGGCCGATGCGCCCGTCCTGAACCGCCTCGTTCAACGCCAGCGGCACCGACGCGGCGGAGGTGTTGGCGTGGCGATCGACGGTGATGACGACGCGTTCGGGGGCCAGGCCCAATTTGCGGCCCATGGAGTCGATGATGCGGCGATTAGCCTGGTGCGGTACCAACCAGTCGATATCCCGCGTTGTCAGATGGTTGGCGGCGAGGGCTTCCTCGACGGCTTCGGCGAGGCGAGTGACCGCGTGGCGGAAGACCTCGCGCCCGTTCATCACCAGATGGCCGGGTTTCGTGGGCTGACCGACGGCGCCGTCGACATACAGGATGTCACCGAGCGAGCCTTGCGCGTGGAGATGCGTGCTGAGGATGCCCTGATCGGAGGCTTCGTCCGTGCCGACGCGCAGGAAGACGGCTCCCGCGCCGTCGCCGAACAGCACGCAGGTGCCCCGGTCCTTGAAATCGAGGATGCGCGAGAAGACCTCGGCGCCGATCACCAGCGCCTTGCGCGCCGCGCCGGTGCGGATCATCGAATCAGCCAGCGTCAGCGCATAGACGAAGCCGGAGCACACCGCCTGCACGTCGAAGGCCGGGCAGCCGTGGATGCCGAGCTTGTTCTGGACGATGCACGCGGTGGACGG
>JAYVXQ010000421.1:0-3697 GCA_043785025.1 Acetobacteraceae bacterium | reverse complement strand
GCCGCGATGTAGCTGCGCTCGGTCACACGGAGAGCCCGGTGGCCGAGAAGTTGAGCGGCATGACGGATGTGGTCCGGATCGCAATTCGCGATGGTGGTCGCGACGCAATCCCGGAACAAATGGGCATTGACAATGTGTCCGAACCGAATCGGCGTATGGCGTTCCAGAACCTTTTGCAGGCCGGCAGCGGTCAACGGTGTGCCGCCCTGTCCGGCCCAGAGCGTGTTTCCCAGAGGACGATAGGGATGAGTTGGATTTCCCGGGGCGCGGGCCGCGATAAGTAAGGGCCGAACCTCGCTCAAATACCGGGTGAGCGCCGGTTTCAGGATATCCGGCCAAACGGTATCCAGCGCATGGCCGTTCTTGGTTTCCGAACCGGGAAAATGCAGCGTGATGCGGGCACGAGACTGACGCAGATGCTCGCCGATCTCGATCCCCAACAGGTTCCTTACCCGCAATGGCCGCGACGCGAGCAGCGCGATGATCAGCCCGTCGCGATAGTCGCGGGCGGCGGCCGTGCGATCGCGTTCGGCGCAGGCGTCTGGTGGCCATTCCAGCACTTCCCCGGCGCGTTCGATCAGATCGAGGCCAAGTGGCAAGAGCTGATCCGCGGGCACCAGCCGCCGGGCTTTGCCGCGGGACGGCGAAGAGAAACGCCGCAACCGGCGCTGAACCGCCTGAAGCCAGCGCCAGTCCTGGTCCGGGAACATCGCCTGAACTGTCATGCAGAGTATGCCGAAGTAACTGGCGCGCGTAACCGAGCTTCTGTTTTCAGCCAGGAAGTCAATATAGGCCCGCATCTGCTCAGGCATGATCCTCACCGCGGCCGCTTCGCTGTCCAGGGAGACGCCCGACGCCACCAGCCAGCCGAGCCAGCGCGCATAGGCACCGCGCGCGGCGCGTCGAGAAGCGGGCCGCCAGCTCGCGCCGCGTCCCTCGTCGTCTTCATCAAGGAAGTCGGACGGACGCAGTGCGGCGTCCCAGGCGGCCCGGTCGGCCTCGGGCCAACCGCTGAACGGGACCGCACCGTGTTGCGTGACAGATGAACGCGCGTTCATCGGTTCTGGCCCCGCTGGCCCCGCTGGCCCCGCTGACCGCGCGAGCGGCTCGCGGCCTCCGGTGCGCGCCGCTCGCGGTCGATCAGCGCGTCGTAGTGCTGCAACGCCGCCGTGGTCTCGAGTCCGGAGTAGAACGCCATGGTGGAGCCGAGCGATCTGTGGCCCAGGATGCGCTGGACCTGACCGTGAGCGTCAGGATTATTCCGCAAGGTGAGCCAGGCGGCGATGGGGCGGAACAGAGGCGCATGGACCTTCAGACCGCAATGGTTCGCGATGGCGTTCTGGAGTTGGCTCCGCAGCCCGTCGTCGCTTTTCGGGGCGTTGGGTTTCATGCCGGGAAACAATCAGTCGCCGCTTTCGGTGCTAAGCAGCGGACGGTAACGATCAAGGTAGATATCAAGGATTTTGGCCATGCTTTCGGGAAGACTGGCCTCGACGGGAACACTGTTCTTCACCTCGCCAGCCGGGACTGAGACAGACCACGACTGACCGAGGGAGCGCCGCAGGTGAACGCCGATCCGCAACCGTGACAGGTTGCGCAGGCGCATCGGCACGGCGAGCAGCAATTCCACTGCGACCGCAGTCTGCGCCAGCAGCGCCGAATGGACACTGGGGGCACCCAAACGGCGTGCTTTCTCCATCAATGTTTCCGGCAACGTCAGCAAGGCCCGGAGGCGATCCTTGTCATCAAGCTGCCGCAGGCGCGCCATGTTGCGACTGGTCATGCCAATCGCCATCGGACGGAGTTGCTTCGCCATCTTTTGAAGCCTCTCGATGTCGGTGTCCGGCAGATTCGCCCAATGCCGGGCGATCGAAATCGCCAGACCGGCCATCTGATGCAAATGCACGGTTTCCCGTTGCTTCGCCTTGTCCCAGAAGAACCGCAGGGCCAGTTTCGCACATGCCGGGGTAACGGCGGCGGCAAGCGTTGGGAGCTCCTCCGGCTTCACACCCTGACGCACCAACGCAGCGAGCCAGGCCCGCATCTGGCGGCGGCGGGTTGCCACCGGCGCTGGGCGCAAAGACGCGAACGGTCGTTCCTGAAACGGATCGGCGCCGCCCAATCATTCGCACCAGGCATCGACATCCTGGGTGAGGGTGGCGGGATAATCGTCCATTGCCAAGGCGAAGCTTCCGCGGTTGTCGGGCACCAGAAGCCGTTGGCGTGGCCAGGCGGAGAAGGCATCCGACGCGGCATTCCAGGCGCGGGCGGCTTCGCGGGCGCAGCGGGCGGGGCCGGACACGAGGCTCCGCGTTTCCAGGTCGTGCTCGCATGTGGTCCGCGACCTCGGTGATCGTGAACATGCGCGGCAGCGGGCCGTTGACCCTGGGCATCTTATTTCTCCTGGTGCTGTTGAGTTGTGGTGGGGGGTGTCGCGGCAGCCCGGAAACGCACCGCCGCCCAAGCGGCGCGGCGAGCCGCGTGAGGTCGGGATGCGGTGGAACGGTTTCTGGTAGGCCGTATGAGTGCTCAGCCCCCAACGCCCGGCCATTTGGGCTGGTTCGGGCGACTCGGGACGAGGAATGGGTTGGGAGGCAACACTCATGCCTCGAAGCAGAATGTCACGACCTCGGTGGCGCCACTCGATTCGAGGGAACGGGGACGCTATCGCCGTCAGGCCGGGATTATGAAAACCGACGCAAACGGACCAACGGTGTCATGCGGCCTGCCAGGTCCACGTTAGTGAAATTAACCTGACGGAAGCCGCGCGACCGCGTGGGACGCAACCGCCAATTGGCGCTTAAATAGTTCGGAGAAGGACGATATGTTGCTCCCGCGCGGGCCGGGTCTCGTGTCCGTCGATAAGGCCAAAGCGCCGCCGAACATAAAACGATACGGCTTCCCGCACCTCAAGCTGAAGACGTTGCCGCCGCATTCCGTAATCGCGTGCGACGACCCGGCGTTGATGTGGGTCAAGATCTGGATGTGGCGCGATTTCCAGCGTCACCATGCGGTTCCATGCCTGGTCTTCGGCCGGTGTGCGCCGCCAGTGCTCCTTGATCGCGAGGTCTGACAGGCGCGCGATCACGAAGTCCTTGAACTTGTCATCGCCCGCGTCGTGCGCGCGCACATGCCAACGAAATCCATCGAAAACCAGGGCGTGCGGCGAAAGCGTCCGCCTCGTTTCGCCCGGCCTCTGAAACGAGACGTAGCGCGCCGTCACCGCGCGCCGGTCCCCGATCGCCAGCAACAGACCGCGCAGAACCGTCGCGTCGACCGAACGTCCCGGGATATCGGCGATCGCAAGAGAGGGGGGCGTCGCCACCGTTGCTTCGCCCGGTTCGAGATGCCCCTCGGCGATCAGCCGTAGTTCGCGCAAGAGGCTGTCGGCGCTCGCCTGGGCCGGTGCGAAGCCTTCGCTTGCCCTGTACCGTTTGCCGACGGTGTCGTAGGCGAAGCCGTCCGGGTAGGCGTCCCGGAGGCGGGCCAGATCGGCGGTCGCCTGATTGGCCGAGACGCCGAACCGGCTGATCAGGTCCTCGCGATTGATGGTGCCGTCCCAGTACAGCCGGCGCGCGGCGAACGCGATGCGCTGTTCGACACTCCAGCGGGGGGGGGGGATGGGGTGAGGTTCCGATTCGGGTGGTTCGGTCATGGTTTGTGGTGGTTGGCACAGTCCGCCTGGTTTCGTCACGCA
>JAYVXQ010000420.1:0-3707 GCA_043785025.1 Acetobacteraceae bacterium | reverse complement strand
GGGTGACGCGCCGATGCTGCGTCACATTCATATTCAGAACCCGGCGGGATTCGTGAGTTTTGGCCTGCCGATCGGGGATGTGCCGAGTATGAAACGGGATATTCCGGTGATTGTGGCGCGGATCAGCGCCGATCTGTTCGATGCCGATCTGGATATGTTACGGACGCGGATGGTGGGCGATGTGGCGCCGGATTTCACGGACGCGTTGTGGCGACAAGCCGTGCGGGCCTGATCAAACGCCCCAAATCCGCTTCCATTCCTGGGTCAGAACGGTCCAATCGTCCGGCAATTGCTCGAAACACGCGGTACCCGCGCCAAAAATCTCCCATTTTTGCGCGTTTCGCGTGAACAGATGGGCGATCGGGCTGAGCCACGTCGTGTCATCCAGGGTGCCCGCGCGGACGTTCACGGATTGGGGCCGCGTTTCGCGCGCGCCATGAATGCGGCCCGCGCATTCCGGGCAGAACCACGAGGCGGTGCCCGGACGGCGCCAGGCTTTCGGCGCGCCTGACGTGAGGCGAAAGGCGCTGGTTCGCACCGGCATGTTCAACGCGAAGGCGGCGCCGGACTGGCGTTGGCAGTTCGTGCAATGGCACGCGTAAAGCAGCGACGGAAACGCGGAGATTTCGTACCGGACGGCGCCGCAAGGGCAGCCGCCGGTTAACGGCAAAGAAGGCCGGTCAGGCATTCCCCGCCAGGTAATCCATCGCCGCCTGCGCTCCACCGGCGCGATGCGGAATGCCCGCGACGCGCAAGCCCATCTCGACCCCCGCCAGCACGCCCGCCAGATGCAGCACGCCCAGATCGCCCATGTGCCCGATCCGGAACACCTTGTCGGTGATCGGACCCAGACCGTTGCCCAATGCCATGTTGAATTTTCGCAGGATGACGTCGCGCAAATGGTCGGCGCTGTGCCCATCCGGCACCCGGATCGCGGTCACGCCGGGAGCGTAGGCGCGCGGGTCCTCGCATTGCAGATCCAGGCCCCAGGCGCGGACGGCGCGTCGCGTGGCCTCCGCGTAGCGCTCATGGCGGGCGTAGACGTTGGGGAGGGTTTCCTCCGCCAGCATGTCGAGGGCGGCGTTCAGCGCGTAAAACAGGTTCATCGCGGGCGTGTAGGGGAAGAAGCCGGTCTTGTTCGCCGTCACCAAAGGCGCCCAATCCCAGTAGGATCGTGGGGTCTTATTGGATTTCGCGACGGTCAGGGCCTTTTCGCTCATGGCGGTGAAGGACAGCCCGGGCGGCACCATCAGGCCTTTTTGCGAGCCCGCGATGGTGACGTCGACGCCCCATTTGTCGTGCTGATAGTCGGTGCAGGCCAATGACGAAATCGCGTCCACCATCAGCAAAGCGGGATGGCGGGTCTTGTCCATGATGGCGCGGACCGACTCGATGTCGGTCATGCACCCGGTCGACGTCTCACTGTGCACCACGCCCACGGCCTTGATCTGGGGGCCGCCCGGGGATTTCATATCGGCGGCGAGAGCGGCCCCGATCGCCTCCCCATCCGCGCCGCGGCGCCAGTCGGTGTCGATCGCGAGTATCTCCAGCCCATGGCGTTTGGCGAGATCTTCCCACAGAAGGGCGAACTGGCCGGTGCGGCACATCAGGACCTGATCGCCCGCGGTCAGCGTGTTGACCATCGCGGCTTCCCACGCACCGGTGCCCGATGCGGGGAAGATGCCGATGATGCCGGCGGTCCCGAACACCTGGCGCAATTTGCCGATCACCGACAGCGCGAGGCGCGAGAAGTCGGGCCCCCGGTGGTTGATGGCGTTGTTGTCCATGGCGCGGAGCACCCGATCCGGGAGGTTCGTGGGGCCTGGGGTCTGCAGGAAATGCCGTCCGGCAACGTATGCGTTCATGAATCGCGTCCTTCTCGGGGCGCGGACAAAGCACGCGCGCGCGGGATTGGCAATACCCTGGCGCGCAGGCCGGATATTTCAGCCCGCTGATGGGACCCGGCGGAACAGGATGTCCAGTTGCTCGAACGCCTCGGACACCAGCTGACAGGGCGGAGGACCCGCCGGTTCCAAATACGTATCGACGCTATAGCGGTTGCCGATCGCGAAGGGGACGAACCCGGCGTCGCGGAACAGTTTCAGGAAATCCGGGATCGTGGTGCCGTGGTCGCGCAGCCCCTCGGCGCTGATTTCGATCAGCAGCTCGGTGTGTTCGGCCATTCTGGGCAGCAGACTGGCGAAACCCTGGACGACCAGCGATTCAGCACCCTCCACATCGATCTTGATCAGGCGGGCGTTGAGGATCGTGGCTTCATCGATGATGGCGCCCAACGGCAGGCCGGGCACGGTGGTTTCCAAACACGCGGCGCGGCGGGCGGCGACGGCGGGGACGATCGTGGTGCCGCCGAGGTTGACCGCGTCGTGCAAATACACCGGCACGTCGCAGGCATCGGCGCAGACCGCGACATGATAGGCGGTGACGTTGCGGGTCTGATTGAGCGCCAGGTTCTCGGTCAGCAGATGATGCACGTGCGGCGAGGCCTCGATCGCGTGGACGTGGCCCGTCGGGCCGACCAAATGCGAGGCGAGCAGCGTGTCGTAGCCGACATTGGCGCCGATATCGATTACCACGTCGCCAGGCTTCAAGGCCTGGGTTATGTAAGCGGTGATCCCAGGCTCCCACACCCCGAAGAAATAAACATAGGATTGGATGGTGTCGGGGAAACGCACGTGCATGCGGGCGCCGAACCGGGTGCGGGCCTGCATGGGCACATCGCGTCCTCGCGGCAGCAATCGTTGTACCACGCTGTGCCATATTGGCCGTTTACCGAAATTGATCGGCACGTGTTGATACCAGGCCCGCAGAAGCGAGGCGCTTCCTCTGACCAGCGCTTGATTCACCGCGAATTCTCCCATTCAATCGTCGTGGCGGGGGGAGTATGGTCCGCGAAAGGAAAACAAAACGTTGACACGCCGGACGATTTTTTCGGTTTTTTTTGCGGTCGGCCTGATGTGGGCAGGCGCGTCCTGCGCGCAATCGGGGCCGGTGTTCTCCTCCGGCGGGCCGGACGCGGCGGCGTACGGGCTGGCGGAGGCATATCCGGTCGGGTCCCGCGTCGTGCCGGTGCCGCAATCGTCGATGGTTGGGCATTACACGCATTTTGCTGAGAAATTCCCCCACAACACGGCGTCGCGGTCGTCATCGCCGTCGCGTTTGGGGTACGGGGCGAAGGAACTGGCGCTGTCCTACACCCATGCCGGTGCCGCGCACGATCTGGCGGATTATCTGTCGCGACACCCGGTGACAGGTCTGTTGATAGCCCAGGGCACGACGATTTTGTATGAGCATTATCAATATGATCGGACGGGACAGGATCCGTTTCTGTCGCAATCGATGGCGAAGACCGTGACCGCCATGCTGATCGGGATCGCGCTGCGCGATGGGGCGATCCGCTCGTTGGATCAGACCGCCGCCGAGTATGTGCCGGCTCTGGCCGGGACCGAATATGGCAAGACGCCGATCCGGGCGTTGCTGCACATGGCCTCGGGCGTCGCGTTCAAGGAGGTTTATGACGGGCCCGGCGACAATCAGCGTCTGGCGCGGGCGTTGTTCACCCGGCCAGGCGCGGGCGCGGCGGCGGCGGTGTCGATGTTCAACACGCGGACCGCGGCGCCGGATACGCGGTTTTCCTATGCCGGGGCCGAGACCGAGGTTCTGGGGCTGGTGCTGAATGGGGCGGTGAA
>JAYVXQ010000419.1:0-3715 GCA_043785025.1 Acetobacteraceae bacterium | reverse complement strand
GGGTGTCGGGGCATCCTACCGCGAATGAGCGCACGCGATGGAAGGGGCCCCGAAAACCAAACCCAGATCTGGGAACCCGGACACGCGCGATGTGGCGGCAACCGGGGACGAAGCGACGCTTGACGTTCCACCACATGCGACGGATCGTTTTGCGGGGGAGGGGGCCCATCGCGTTCGCCAGGCCGTCTCCGCCGTGATTAACCGATGCGGAAAGGGGTTTTTTCGATGACGGGAAACGACACTGTGTTCACCGGCGGTCTGCCTCAGCTGTATGACCGTGACCTCGCCGCGATGATGTTCGCGCCTTATGCCGCGGACATGGCCGCGCGTCTGGCGGGCTTCGTGTCTGGCCGCCTGCTGGAAACCGCGGCGGGCACCGGGATCGTAACCGTGGCGCTGGCGGCTTCGCTGCCCGATACCGTTGAGATCGTGGCGACCGACCTCAATCAGCCCATGATCGATCACGCCGCCACCAAGCCAGGCCTGGAGCGTGTTCATTTTCAACAGGCCGACGCCACCGCCCTGCCGTTCCCCGATCAATCGTTCGATGTCGTGGTGTGCCAGTTCGGCATCATGTTCTTTCCCGATCGGGTGGCCGGCATGCGCGAGGCGCGCCGCGTTCTGAAACCCGGCGGGCGGTTTTTATTCAACGCGTGGGGCGCGCTCGTGGATAATCCGGTGATGGCGGCGGTCATCGCGGGCGTCTCACGCTGGCGGCCCATGCACCCGTTGTGGTTTCTGGAGCGGACGCCGTGCGGTTATCATGATCCCGAAAAAATCCGCGCCGACCTGCGCGCCGCCGGTTTCGTATCCGAGACGATCGAAGCGAAGCGGCTGATTGGGCGGGCCGCCAGCGCGGACCAGGCGGCGATCGGTTTCTGTCACGGGTCACCTCTGCGCGCGGAGATCGTCGGGTTGGATCCTGCTGGCCTGGACGCCGCGACCGCGTCGGTGCGCACGGCCGTCGTCGAACGATTCGGCGACGGATCGTTCGACGCGGATTTGCTCGCGCTGGTGGTCGAGACGACGAAAACCTGACCCCATTAACCCGGTTCCGCGCCGCGAGGCGTTCCATATCCGTCCGATGGATCGAAGGTTGTTCCCTCGGTCAGTACACCCGCGCCGGGTACGAAACAAATTTCCAGGCGGATACCGTCCGGGTCTTCGAACAACACCGAATAATAGCCGGGAGCCCATTTTCCGTCGTTGGGACCGCGCACGATGGTGGCGTTCATGGCGCGGAGCACGGCCGCGCAACGATCGACATCCTCGCGCGAGCGCGCGCGCAGGCAGATATGATGCAGGCCGACGCGTTTTTGCGAAAACCGTTCATGCGCGTGCGCGGGATCGCAGGGTTCGATACCGATCGCCGTTCTGCCGCCGACGAAATAGCAAAACGCGTCGCCGTCGAAAACCGGCTTCATTCCGCATTGCGGCAGAAGCTCGCGATAGAACGCGCGCGCCTCGTCAAACTGGCTGACGGTGAGGATCACATGCGCCATGCCATTCAATTCGATCGTCATGATAGAGGAACCTTTTCGGGCCAGGGGACGGGAGCCGCGCGATCATCACCGGGTTTTTTGGCACGCTTGTAAAGCGCCCATGCCGCGATCACGGCGCTGGTATCACATTTTGGTTTCGCGCGCCGCCGGCCAATCCGGCGCGCCATACCACCGCGCGGACATGATGAGAGAGTTATCATGTCCGCGCGGCGGTATCAGGCGCGTACTGGATTTGATCGCATTCGCCGGACGCGCGGATCACATCCGACGAAAATCCATCCGAGGTCGTATCGACCAGCGTTGACCGGTTCAGCGTTTTAACGGGCGCGTCACGTCGTGACCTTTCCAGAAACGTCCTCACGCGTGGCGCCGGTCAGGACGGAGACGGAATTTTTTCATCACGCGCGACGCGATCCGTCATCTAAATCATTGACTAACGACCTTGCCTGGGCGACTGACAAATACATGCCGAGTATCGAAACGGCATCACCGCCCAGATTCCACGGATTTCCCTGCATTTGCGAATAGCCCCTCGATCCATCGCTTTCACCGCCCTTTTGGGCTTGCTCGCGGCGTTACCGGCTTTGTCGATTGACATCAGCGCGCCAACTTTGCCGCTGCTTCCGCTCGCTTTGAATACCAGCCAGACCGCCGCCGGTCTCACGTTGTCATTGTTCATGGCCGGCTTCGCGTTTGGCCAGTTGGGTGGCGGCGGTCTTTCGGATGGACGCGGCCGGCGGCCCGTATTGTTGGGCGGCCTCGCCTGTTTCACCCTGGCCGGACTCGCCTGCGCGGTGTCCTTGTCGGGGGAGGTTCTGGCGCTGTCACGCCTGATCCAGGGGTTCGGCGCGGGCACCTGCGCGGTGATTTCCTTCGCGATGGTGCAGGACCTGTTCGAAGGCGACGCCGCGCGCGCCAAACGGTCTTATGTCACCGCGATTTTCGGCGCCGTGCCGGTTCTGGCACCCGCCTTGGGCACCATCCTGATCGATGTGGCGGGTTGGCGATCGGTGCATGCGGTGCTCGCCATCGCGGGCGCCGTGCTGTTCGCCGTCGCGTGGGTCGGCGTGGGCGAAAGCCGCCTGACCCGCCCGGATTCTGGGCGATCCTTGCTGTCGAGCCGGACGCTTTTGTTGTGGGACGATTCCCGGTTCGTCCGCTTCGCCCTGGCCAATGCCCTCAGCTATGGCGTTATTTTCGCTTATATCGCGGGTTCCCCGGTGGTGATCATGCGGGAACTCGGTTTGTCGTCGTCGGTCTTCGCCGGCGTGTTCGCCTGCACCGCCGCCGCTTTGGCGTTTGGCGCCTGGAGCAGCGGCCGATTGGGACGCGCCGGCGCCTCCGCCACCGCTTTGGTCACGCCAAGCCTGATCGTCTCAGCGGCGAGCACGCTGGTCCTGGCGTGCCTCAGTCTGGCGGGCCTCACCACGGGTCTGCTTTTGGTGCCCTTATTGCTGGTCGTGCTGTTCACCCGCGGCATTATCGCGCCGAACCTGCAACATCTGGCGATCGAACGGCATCCCGAGCGCGCGGGCGCGGCATCGGCCTTTGTCGGCGTGTCCCAACTCACGGCGGGGGTGCTGGCCAGTGCTGTCGTCGCGTTCCTGATGCCGATCTGGGGGGCGAACGCGGTCGCCGTGCCGATGGCGTTGATGGCGGTGGCGGCCCTGGCCGCGTGGCGCTGGTCTTTGGCGGGACCCGCCGATCAGACCATGATCTGAGCGGGTGACCGATCAGATCGTTTTATCGAGTGACAGCGCGTTATCGAGTGACAGCGCCTTATCGAGTGACAGCACGGCGGGATCGAACGGGCACATCCGGCGCTTGCGCACGGTCACCGCGTATTCGCCCTGCCTGACCGTTGGATTGGGATGCGGCAGTAACACCTTGCCAAGCTGATCCCAATCGTCGTCGGAGAGATCCTCGGGCTCGAGACAGGCGAAGGCGGCGAGCACTTCTTCCCGGTAGGCCAGTTGGGGAACCGGCTGCACCTGGATGATCGGCACGTTCGCCCGGATATGGACCGGGGTATCGGTCTTCGTCAGGCGGAAATTCGTGAACAGCGGGCCGAACCAAACGTCTGACTCGATAATCCCCTCCCAGGTCACGACGCCGGGAATGCCGGGAATGTTGACGGGCGTGCGCACGGAGAGGCTCCAGCCCGGCCGGCTTTTCGCCAGCAGTCCGGTCCACATCTGCACGCCGCCCGTTTC
>JAYVXQ010000418.1:0-3717 GCA_043785025.1 Acetobacteraceae bacterium | reverse complement strand
ACGTCTTCTTGCGCGGCGTGGGCGAGGGCGCGGGTGCGGCGCCGGGCTGGCCGTCGAGCCCTCGGATCGAGGAATTGCGGCAGGATTGGTTGGCGGCGGGGGATCAGAGCGCTCGGCAGGGGCTGGCGCGGGAGTTGCAGGCGCGGGCTTTGGAGGATGTGCCGTATGTGCCTTTGGGGCAGGTTTTGCAGTCGACCGCGTTTCGGGAGTCTTTGTCTGGGGTTTTGAATGGGTTTGTTTTGTTTTGGAATGTAAAGAAGGGGTAGGACGCCAGACCTTGATCGCGTCAGATTGACGCGATCAAGGTCCGCGTTTGTTAAGTTTGAGAGGGCGATTCCCGTCTGAAGTTGGTTCAACTTCAGACGATCGCGCTCCAGGGGCGCTGCCCCGAACCCCGCCAGGGACCGGGTCCCTGGACCCCATCCGTTATTTAGGGGTTACGGTGGCGGTCAGGCCCAATCTGGGGCCGAAACGGTTTGGGTCAGCCAACACCCGTTGCAGGGTCATCACCGGGATGGGCGTGGGCGGGGACAGCTGGATCGTCAGGCGGCGCGGGTCGGAAACGAAATCGACGACCGCGTTCATCAGGGACGCCATGACCTTATTGCCGGATTTGTCGAGGGCGGCGGCTTGCTGTTTCGTCTGAGCGATGAACTGGGTTTTGAACGCCGCGGGTTGGGCGCCGGATTGGGCGGCGGCCACTTTCAGGGCGCGTTCGACCAGGCTGGCGTCAGTCAGAACCAACGTCGCTTTTGACAGCGCGGCGCGATCGGGGGGCGACGGGGGCGGGCCGAGATTCGTCACGATGGCGTTCAGGGTCAGCGTGCCGAGTTCGTTAACTTTCAGCACCGTGTCGCGAATCGTCGCCGTCTTGTTCGCGACATCCCAGTCATAGGCGGCGGCGAAGCTGATGGTCGCGGAGTCGAGGCCGGATTGTTTGAAGGCCTCGCGCGCATTCGCGTCAGGCATTTGCGCGGCGGTCACGCGCAAATCCGTCCAGCCCATGCCCCCGGTGACCGGCATGCCCTGAGCGAACGCGATGGGGCCGAGGAACATGCCGCCCAATTGGAAAGGCGGCTGACCGGCCACGGTCATGTTGACACCGGAATATTCGAAACGGCCGATTTTTACCTGATCGAGTAAAGCGAGCGACAGAGCCTCGCCTTTCACGATACGGGTCGCCGCGTCGCGCACGTCGATCGGGCCGGTCGAGACGGCGTCGAAAGTGAATGAACCGAGGCCGGCGCCGCTGACGGAGATGCCGTCGATCTTCCCGCCTTTGAGGATGCCGTGATCCTGACCGGTGCCGCTGATGCCCTTGACGTCGTAAGCGAGGTTCATCGCCGGGGCCGCGATCGTCAATTTGAGGGCCGCCGTCTGGTAGCCATCGTTGCTGGAGCCCAGAAAATAGGCGGCCTGGAGGCGGGCCATGGCGGCGAGGTCTTCGATTTTGGGCGGTGTGCCCGATGTGCCCATCATGGTTTGCAGATCGCGCAAGGAGGGCACGCCCGGATGCAGCAGGACGCCCGGGTAAACACGGGGTTTTTCGATCCGCGTCGACTCCTGCGTCAGCGTGAAGGCCTCCGCCCGCGCGTTGATGCCTTTGATCGCGATGCGGTCGGCGACCGGCAGGCCGGTATCCATGTCGAACGCCGCGGGATTGGCCACGGCTTTATCCCAGATCTCCGAAAACGCGAGATTGGGATTGGTGGTTTCGATCGTGTCGATGGTGACATCAAGCGGTTTGCCCGCCTTACCCGCGAGGTCGCTGTGCACGACGATGCCGCTGATCACGACCGTGCGAGAGGCAACGGAATAGCGCGCGTCTTGATAGGTGACGGTGGTGCCCGCCGGCAGTTTCGCCAGCATCTGGTCGATACCCATGCGCAACTGGCGTTGCGGATACATCGCAATCCCGTAATAAATCCCGCCGGCCGCGAGGACCGCGACCCCCGCGATCGCGGCGATGATGGGTAAGCGCATGAGATCGGTCCTTTGCCGGCGCCTGTCGAGCAGGCCGCGGATGAGAGCGTCATCCGGTCAGACCGGATAAAGATGCTCGCCAAAACAAATCATCAGAGCGGGTTCCGCGAGCCAGCCCGATCGAAACCCCGCTCTCGTGAACAGGCGTAATGGTTACACGTTGAAGCGGAACAGCAAAACGTCGCCATCCTTCACCAGATATTCCTTGCCCTCGATGCGCAGTTTGCCGGCGTCGCGCGCTCCCGCCTCGCCTTTATAGGCGACGTAGTCGTCATAGGCGATCGTTTCGCAGGCGATGAAACCGCGTTCGAAATCCTTGTGGATGACGGCGGCGGCCTGCGGGGCTTTGGTGCCTTTGGTGATGGTCCAGGCGCGGGTTTCTTTCGGCCCGCAGGTGAAATACGTCAGCAGTCCCAATAAATCATAGCCGGCGCGAATGACGCGATCGAGCCCGGAATCGGCGAGACCGAGGCCTTCGAGAAATTCCGGCTGCTCGCTGGCCGGCAGTTGCGCGACATCGGCCTCGATGGCGGCGGAGACGATGACGCAGCGCGCCCCTTCGTGTTTCGCCCGCGCCTCGATCGTGGCGGAGAAGGCGTTGCCGGTGGCGGCGGCGCTTTCCTCGACATTGCAGACGTACAGCACGGGTTTGGAGGTGATGAGTTGCAGGCGGCGGACCGCCTCTTCCTGGCCGGCGGGGATCGCGGTGCGCGCGGGTTGGCCGTCTTGCAAAGCGGCGATCAGAGGCTCCATCAAAGCGACGGCGGCGAGGCTTTCCTTGTCGCCGCCGCGAGCTTTTTTCTGCGCGGCGTACAGGCGTTTTTCGAGGCTTTCGAGGTCCGACAGCATCAGTTCGGTTTCCACGACCTCGGCGTCGCGGGCGGGGTCGATGGAGCCTTCGACATGGGTGATGTCGGTGTCCTCGAAGCAGCGGAGGACGTGGATGATGGCGTCGACCTCGCGGATGTTCGCCAGGAACTGGTTGCCGAGGCCTTCGCCTTTGGAGGCACCGCGGACAAGCCCGGCGATGTCGACGAATTCGAGCGATGTGGGAATGGTTTTGATGGATTTGCCGATGATGGCGAGGGCGTCCATGCGCGGATCGGGGACGCCGACGCGGCCGACATTCGGCTCGATGGTGCAGAAGGGGTAGTTCGCGGCCTGTGCCGCGGCGGTGGCGGTCAGGGCGTTGAACAGGGTGGACTTGCCGACATTCGGCAGGCCGACGATACCGCATTTGATGCCCATAGTGATGATCTCGGTTCTGTTCCAACTTACCCTCTCCCGCACCCGCGGGAGAGGGTAAGGGGTGAGGGTAGCAAAACCCCGGCACCCCTCACCCTGCCCTCTCCTCTTCGGTGAGAGGGACAAACCAAACATCTCGACAGCAGCAAGCCCGCTGTAGGGTGGGCATCGCCCACCAGCGGCGCTCGCCGAAACCGCGATGGTGGGCGATGCCCACCCTACACAACCCGCCCCCGCCGTTACGGGGGTAATTAATTACCGCGCGTGGGTGTGCAGCGCATTCATCACGACCTGCTCGCGACCCTGCACAATGTCGCCGACATGCTGCAGCGCGTCACGGATCGCCGCATCCATCAACTCCTGCTCCGCCGGTGGGGCCTTCTTCAGTACGAAGGACACCACCTGGGCGCTGCTGGACGGACGACCGATACCGATACGCAGGCGCAGGAATTCCGGGCTGGCGAGTTTCTCGATGATATCGGAAATGCC
>JAYVXQ010000417.1:0-11911 GCA_043785025.1 Acetobacteraceae bacterium | reverse complement strand
ATATCCAGACCAGCGCCACGCATCGGTGAGCACACCCATGCGGTGCTGGCGGAAGCCGGCTACACCCCGGCCGAAATCGATGACCTACTCATCGCGGGCGCGGCGATCGGACCGAGATCGTGATATTATGGGGCGTCGGCACCAGCCGGACCATCAGACCACATTGGGCGCTGCACGAACTCGATCTGACCTACGACTGTCGACCGATCCTGCCGCGATCCGGAGAGACCGCGACCGACGAGTTCACCGCGCTGACCGCCCGCCAAAAAATTCCGCTGCTGCAGGACCAGGACCTGATCATCACGGAAAGCGCCGCCATCGTAACCTACTTGTCCGACACCTACGGCAAACCGCATAATCGTCTGATCCCGGAACAACCTCGCGATCGCGCGCGGTGTCTAGAATGGTGCTTTTTCATCATCAGCGAGCTGGACGCGACGTCACTTTATGTCATGCGGCGCCACGGCGACCTCGCGCATATCTATGGCGAAGCCGAGAACGCGAACACCGCGGCGGCGGCTTATTTTCAAAAGCAAATGCGCAGTGTCGAACGGATCCTGTCCGATGGACGGCCTCACGTTCTGGGCCACCAGTTCAGTGCCGCCGATATTCTTCTGTCCACCTGCGTCACATGGGCTATCCGCTACAAAATACCGGTTTCTGATACAGTTCTCCACTACAACGGCGAAATCATGAAACGTCCATCGTACGCGAAAGCCGTGGCGCGAAATACCCCCGCAGTAAACTCATAATGAACCACAAACTATCCGACTGACGCCAATTGCCGCTCCACCAATCGCGCATAGACACCGCCCGCCCGGACCAGCGACGCATGCGTTCCGGATTCGGCCAACCGCCCGCCATCCATCACAAGAATCAAATCCGCGTTGCGAATCGTCGACAGACGATGAGCTACCACGATTGTCGTGCGTTCGGTCATTAACCGGTCCAACGCCGAACGCACCGCCGCCTCGCTGATCGTATCGAGATGCGACGTGGCCTCATCCAGCACAAGCAAAGGCGCATCCTTCAGAAAAGCGCGCGCGATGGCGATTCTCTGCCGTTGCCCCCCGGACAATTGAACACCCCGTTCTCCCACGCGTGTCGCCAATCCATCCGGCAGGCCGGCGACAAACTCGGCCAGTGACGCCCGCGACAGCGCAAGCGCCACCTGTTCCGCTGGCGCATCAGGACGAGCCAGCAAAACATTCGCCGCCAGCGTGTCGTTGAATAAATAAGTATCCTGCGCGACCAACGCGATTCCGCCGCGCAATCCATCCAACGTCAAATCGGGAAGCGGGGTCCCGTCGAGGAAAATGCGCCCACTCCCGGGATCCCAGAACCGCAATAATAAATTGGCGATCGTTGTCTTTCCGGCACCCGAGGGCCCCACCAACGCCACGGTACCACCAGCCGGGATCGCGAACGTTACATCCGAAAGCGCGGGTCGCGTCCGGCCAGGATACGTGAAGGAAACATGATCAAATCTGACCTCAGCGCCTCCTGGGCGAACCACCGGAACGACCGGACCATCGCATACGACGTCCGGTTCCGCGTGGACCACGTGCAACCGCCGCGTCGACGCGATCGTATCGGCCAATTGTCTGCCGACCTGCGCGATCTCCGAGACCGGCAAGAACGCGGCGATGGAGATCAATACCAGGAGTGGCAGAATATTCGGCGAAATACTTCCATTTTGCACAAGAACCGCACCCATGGCCGCGACCGCCAAACCGCCAAGCCCCGTCGCCGCTTCAAGCGCCGCGGTCTGGAAACTCAGATCACGCAACAACGCGAGCCGCGTGGTTTGATAGTCCCGGACCGCGTCCATGAACCCCACGCGCCGCCGTCCCGCCGCGTTGAACGTGACGAGCTCGTCCATCCCCTGAATGGTTTCCGACACATACGCACCAAGCCGCCCCAATGCGCCTCGCGCCAAAGATCCAAGCTTGTCAATGCGTTGCCGTCCGCGCATGGGTGAGGACGCCGCGTATATTAAGAACGGCGCCAACGTGATCGCCAACGGCCACGCGATCACTCCCAATGCGATCAACACCGACGCCGGCACCAAAATCGCGACAATCGCCGGGGCGATCGTGTGCGCGAAAAAGTATTCGACCGTCTCGACATCCTGCGTCGCCAGCGCCACCAGATCCCCGGATCTCCGGCGCGATAAATAAGCCGGCGCGAGCCCTTCCAATTTGCGAAATAACGCGATCCGCAAATCCGCCAGCAACGCATAGGCCATGGCATGGGCGATCCACGATTCCAGCCAGTGCAACAATCCCGCCAATGGCGCCACGATCAATAACGCGGTCACCAGGCCGGCAGTTGGCGCGCCGGTCCGCACCGCCGCCAACAGCAACGCTCCGATCACGCCCACACCGATGAAGAAAATCACACGAAAAATGCCGCAGATCACGACCACGCTCAGTTGCCCACGATATGGCCGGACAAATCCCAACAGCGCGCGTATCGTCTCCGGCCATCCGACCTCGACGGCATCGTCGGCGATGCTGGCGGCGACCGCGCTCGTCTGAGCCTCGGAACGGGCGGGGCGCGGCGGAAGGAGAATCACCTCACCGTCCGAATTCCCCGCCATTTGCGGTCCCATCAGCGCCCGATACGGACCGTCCTGAGCGATCAACATCGCATGGGAGCCGGTTTGCACAACGGCGCCATCCCGCAACACCAAAATGCGATCGGCGCGAATGACGCTGGACAAACGATGCGCGAGGATCAGCGTCGTACGGCCGATCATGAGCCGATCCAACGCCTGCTGGATCACCGCCTCGTTTTCCGCGTCCACCGCCGACAACGCCTCATCCAGCACCAGGATCGGCGCATCGCGCAGCAAGGCGCGCGCGATCGCCAGACGTTGCCGCTGGCCGCCCGATAGTCGGGATCCACGTTCGCCAATCGCCGTCTGATATCCGTCCGGCAGAGCCATGATGAATTCATGCGCGTTGGCCGCCCTGGCCGCCGTCTCGACCTCCGCGTCCAGCGCCCCTGGCTTCCCTAGCCGCAGGTTTTCCTCGACCGTTCCATGGAACAACCACGAGTCCTGTGACACGACCGCGATCAGAGACCGCAACCCCTCAGGATCCAAAACCCGGAGATCACGTCCGCCAATCTCGATCGCTCCACTTTGCGGATCGAACAGCCGCAGAAGTAACCGGACGATCGACGACTTTCCCGACCCACTCGGCCCGACCACGCCCACGCGCTCGCCCGCGCCGATGACAAACGACAGTCCGATATGCGCGGGCCGCCGTCCGCCAGGGTACGCGAAATTCACATCCCGAAACACAATATCCGACCCAAGACCGGCGATCGAAACCACGTTCACCGGACCCACCGGCGCATCGACCCGCGCGTCCAACAGGTCGTTGATCCCACTCGCCGCGGCCTGCCCATTCATCCCGGCGTGCAGCACGCCACGCAGATCCCGTAACGGCCGAAATATCTCCGTCCCCGCCATCAGGACGATCAACAGCGCCTCCAACGTCATCGCGCCGTGGGTCACCCGCCACGCACCCAGCGACAATGCCAGCGCCGCCCCGGCCGCCGTGCCCAGATCGGTGAAACCGCGGGTCAACACATTCAACGCCAGCACCCAGAACGTCGCATCCGACAACGCCCGGGCCTTGCTCGCGAGCATTCGCCCATACGCTTTGCTTTGACCGAACGACTTCAACGTCGGCAATCCCTGGACGGCGTCCAGGAACTCCTCGCCAAACGCCTTGAACGCCATCTGACGCGCGCGCGACGCGTCATTGGTCTTGCGATGAACCGTCGCCGGCAGCAGCAGCGTAAACACCGCCGCGCCCAACATGACGCCCGCGACCGGCAGATCCCACCACGCGATGAAACCAAATATCGCGACTGGCGCACAAATCGCGATCGCCACCTGAGGCAAATACTGACCAAAGAAAGTTTGCAACTGCTCGACGCCGTCAACCATCGACAACATCACACCGCCGGTTCGTTCCGATCCAAACCAGGCGGGTCCCAAAGCCACGATCTTGTCGAACACTTTCGCGCGCAAAAGCTCCTGCACGCGCGCGGCGCTGACATGCGCCACCTCGGCGCGCGCATAATCCAGCCAGGCCCGCGTCAAGATCGCCACACCCGCCGCGAGCAGCAAGAGCATCAGGATCCGCCAGTCATCCCCCCGGAACACACCCGCGAGAAACTGACCGAGGAACACAAAGCGTGTGATCCCGACACATAAAGATGCCATCCCCAACATGACCGCCCAACCAATCCGGCCGCGCAGCCCCAGCGTCAGACGCCATAACCTGAGATCGAAATGCATGCCGGGATTGTGCGGCAATCGGGCGAGGGCTGGAAGCCCAGGCGAATTCGCGCTACCCTGTCAGGTATAATAAAACGTGACGGGACAAATGGGAGGAACAACGGCCACCCTTTCACGCGCGAGCATGACCGAGACAGCCCAAAATCGGTCAGGTCTCCGAGAGCGATGGCTCGACCGCCATTTCATCAAATGCGCGGTGCTGCCAACGACTTTCCTGATGCTGGTGGTCTACGGGTTGCCGCTGCTCTTCTCAGGCATGCTCAGCTTTCAGGGTTGGGCTCCGGAACTTGGCTTGTTCGACGGTAAATTCGTCGGCCTGGACAACTTCGAAGACCTCCTCACCGATCCCGCCTTTCTGGGTTCCGTCCGCCTGACCTTGATCTACACCGCGATCACCGTGTCAGCCGAGCTGGCTTGCGGCCTTGGCATCGCGCTGCTGCTGAATATCGACCTTCCGTATATCTCCATATTCCGAACATGTCTGGTGATCCCGATGATGATCACACCGGTCGTCGCGTCGTTCTGCTGGAAATTACTACTCGACCCCGACCACGGCGTGATTAATTACTGGATCGGCGCGCATATCGTCTGGCTCGGACGGCCCGAAACCGCCCTCGCCGCCGTCGCGATGGTGAATGTTTGGCAAAACGCACCCTATGTCGCGATCCTGCTGCTCGCCGGTCTGCGATCATTACCACATGAACCCGTCGAAGCCGCCCGGATCGATGGAGCCAGCGTCTGGCAAATGTTCTGGCACATCACGCTCCCTCTGCTGAAACCCTATCTGCTGGTGGCACTGCTGCTGCGAACAATTTTTGAGTTCCGCGCCTTCGACAATATCTACGTCCTGACCGGCGGCGGCCCCGCCAACGCGACGATGACCTTATCGCAATTCACCTACCTCGCCTCCTTCGTTCGTTTCGACATGAGCCTGGGCGCCGCGGCGTCGTGGCTCATGTTGCTGATGTCGATGGTGCTTTGCATCGTCTTCATGTCCGCCGTCCGGCGCAGGGACGCAAGCTGATGACCGCTTTGAACTACGTCGGGTCCCGCCGTGGCAAGCAGGCCTTCGCCCTCTCGGTTTATATGGCACTCATGGCCCTGACCGCGGCGTTCCTGTTTCCATTGATTTGGATCATCGGCCTGTCACTCAAAACACGGCTGCAGGTCTTCGCCAGTCCGCCACTTTTCCTGTGGTGGCCGACATTCGAAAATTACATCACCGTGCTCGGCCGGGCGGATTTTCTTCAGGCCTTCGTCAACAGCATCGCGGTCTCAACCGGCGCCGTCACCCTGTCGTTGCTGGCGGGCGTCCCGGCCGCTTACGCTTTCGCCCGCTTTGCTTTTTTCGGCCGCTCATCCCTGTTCTTCGGCCTGCTGGCGATGCGGATGCTGCCCCCAATCGCCGTCCTGGTCCCGATGTATGTGCTGTTCAGCAAAATCGGCCTGACCACCACGCGCCTCAGCGTCATCCTCGCGTACACGACCTTCAGTCTCCCGCTTGTCGTCTGGATCATGCGCGGCTTCTTCGAGGATCTGCCGCGGGAACTGGAAGAAAGCGCCTGGGTTGACGGCGCCAGCCGCTATCAGGCGTTTTTCTATGTCGTCCTGCCCTTGATCCGGCCCGGCCTGGTCGCGGCGAGCATCCTGTGCCTGCAACTCGCCTGGAACGACTTTCTGTTCTCCGCCGTCCTGACCAACAACGCGACGCGAACATTACCAGTGTTGATGGCGGCGTTTTCCGGCGGCGACAGCGGCGTCGACTGGGGTGGCATGACCGCGTCAGGTGTCCTGGTGATATTACCCGTCATCATCTTCTCTTTTCTCGCCCAACGCCATTTGGTCGCGGGCCTTTCCTCAGGAGCGGTCAAGGGATGAAACGGCGCGAACTTCTGGCGGGCTCAGCCGCCGCACTGGCGACCCCCGTCCTGGCAACCCCGGCCCTGGCGCAGTCAAAACCAGAAAAGCTTGTCTACGTTGGCGATAACGGCCCCTGGCACTACGCGATGGTCGAGGAAGTCGGTCCCGCCTTTGAAAAAGAAACCGGTATCAAGATCGACTTCACCCTGCTGCCCGTCGACGCCTGGAACGCGCGCCTTAAAGCCGAGCTCAATTCCGGTTCAAGCGGCATCGACATCGTCCAATGGTCCGTCGGCATGGCCGGATTTCTCGCCCAACATTTCGACGATCACGAGGCTTCGGCCGCGAAAATCGTCACGAAACATCCGGATTGGGATTGGAACGATTTCCTCGCCGGATCAAAAAAAGCCGGAACTTACGATGGCAAGCTTCTGGGCATCCCATACCGCGTCACGACCGGCATCATGCACTATCAAAAACCCCTGTTGGATAAAGCGGGAATCACCAAACTTCCGGAAACATTCGAAGATCTCCGCAAGGTCGCCATTGCGCTGAACTCCCCGCCAGACCGTTACGGGTTTGGGGTTTCCGGGCGCCAGGGGCCCGCGATCATCACCAGCTTCTCACCCTGGCTGTTTTCGGCCGGCGGCGGTTTCGTCGATTTGAAAACCGGCGAAATCCTTATCAACAACAAAGAAGCCGTCACCGCCCTCGAATTCTGGGCTGGCCTCGTCACGAAAGACAAGCTCGTGCCGCCGGAATCCATGACCTGGGACTACGAGGAGATCGTCGCGGGCGGTCAAAATGACCGCTATGCGGCGTGCCAGACCTTCGCCCCGTACGGCACATTGATGAACGATCCAAAACTGTCGAAAACCGGCGGCAAGTGGATCTGGGACACCGTGCCCGGCCTGACGGAAAAAGCGCAAAGCCGCACCTGGGTTGACGGCCATTTTCTGAGTGTCCCCAAATACACCAAACACGCCGATTATGCCTTGGATTTTATCCGCATGGTCTGCGACAAACATTGGATGCGACGCTCGATGATCCGCGGCAACGCCCCACCACGCGGCTCGGTTCTGCGTGACCCCGACATGGTCAAACAAATCGGCTGGACCGAGGTCGCGGCCCGCGCCATCGAAACCGGCATCCCAACACCCGCCCAACCCATCATTCCCACGCTGATGCTGTCCCTGCGCGGCGGATTGTCCCAGGCGTTGCTAGGCCAAAAGACCGCGAAAGACGCGCTGGACGAAGTGGCGAAGGATTGGCAACGTGCCATGCGGCGCGGAGGGCTTAAATGACGAGCATCGACTGCGACATCCATCCTGGCGTCCCGGATATCAAGGCCTTGCTGCCCTACATGAGCGATTTCTGGCGGGAATCGTTCATCCACCGGGGCCTCGATGGATTCGATATGATGAGCTACCCGCTGGCCGCGCCCATCAGTTGCCGGCCCGATTGGCGCGTCGCGGGCGAACGTCCCGGTGCCAGCCTGGAGCGGATGCGAGGCCAGGCGTTAGACCGGTTCGGCATCAGTCTCGCGATTTGCAATCCCCTGACCGGCGGACAGGTCGCCGTAAGCGAGTCGATGGGGGCCGCGATCTGCTCGGCCGTCAATGACTGGATCATCGATAAATGGCTCAATCACGAACCGCGTTTGCGGGCCTCCATCGTCGTGCCCGCTCAGGCGCCCCTGCTCGCGGTCGAGGAAATCGAACGGCTGGCCCACGATCGCCGCTTCGTGCAGATTCTCATGCCCGCCGCCTGCGAAATGATGCTGGGACGAAGCTACTACTGGCCAATCTACGAAGCCGCGGTTCGCCATGGTTTGCCGATCGGTATCCACGCCGGCAGCATGTATCGTTACGCGCCCACCTCGGGCGGATGGCCATCACATTATCTGCATGACTATGTCGCGAACTCACAATTGTTCGAAGACCAACTGCTCAGCCTGATTTCCAACGGCATTTTCACGAAATTCCCCGATCTGAAAATCGTCTGCATCGAGTCCGGCGTCAGCTGGCTGCCACCGTTCATCTGGCGCGCGATCAAAACCTGGCGTGGCGTCCGGGCGGAGGTGCCGTGGGTCAAGGAATCGCCCGCCGATATTATCCGCCGCAACGTTCGCGTCACGACACAGCCCTTCGACGCGCCGGACCGCGAAACCGTGGAACGCATCGTCGAGCAAATCGATTGCGATGACATGTTCCTGTTCTCGTCCGACTATCCGCATTGGCAATTCGAAGGCGACGCCGTCACGCCCCATGGCCTGTCGGCCACGCTTTTGCACAAGATGCGGGTTGCCAATCCCCTCGCCACCTACACCAGATTGCGGGAGTCCGTGTCATGAACGCGCCTGTCGACGTCATTCAACATCGCGCCGACGCCGAAACAAAATACGGGATCATCGATTGTGATGTGCATCCCTATCCCAAACCGGGCGCGCTCAACAAATATCTGTCGGAGCGCTGGCGCAAGCATTTGGCGGAGTATGGTCAGATGACCACGGGCGTTTACGCGGCTCGCGGTACCTATCCGCGGTTCGCGCCCAACACCTCCCGCCGTGATTCGTGGCCGCCGGGTGGCGGCGCGCCTGGCTCGGATGTCGACTTCATCCGGAGTCAGTTGCTCGACGCTTATAACATCTCCTACGGCGTCCTCGAACCGCTGCTTGGCGGCAACACGTCGCGCAATTTGGACGAGGCGGCGGCTTTGTGTTCGGCGATGAACGACTGGCAGGCGCAGGAGTTCGTTGATCCTGAACCCAGGCTCCGGGCCTCAGTCCTCATCCCGATTGAAGACCCGCCGGCCGCCATTCGCGAAATCGAAAAACGCGCGAATGACTGGCGGTTTTGCCAAATTCAACTCGGCTCCAAAACCATGGAGCCCCTGGGCCGCCGCAAATACTGGCCGGTGTTCGAAGCCGCGATCAAGCACGGATTCTCAATCGGCCTTCACGTCGGCGGCACGATGACCAGCGCGCCATCGCCCAGTGGATGGCCGCAGTTCTATGTTGAGGATCATCAAATGTTGACACATTCGATGATGAACCAGACCACCAGCCTCATCCTGGAGGGCGTGTTCGACCGCTTCCCCGACCTCAAGATCGTGATGATCGAGGGCGGCTTCGGTTGGGTTCCGCAGCTTGGTTGGAGGTTGGATGCCCACTGGCTAAAAATGCGCGGCGAAGTGCCGGATTTGCAACGTAAACCGTCGGAATATCTGAAAACCAATCTGTGGTACGCGACGCAACCCGTTGACGAACCGGAACATCCGGATGACCTGCGCAAGGTCTTCGAATGGATCGGCTGGGACCGGATGGTCTATTCCAGCGACTACCCACATTGGGACTTCGACGATCCGCATTTGGCATGGCGCTTCCAAATGACGGCCGCGGAAAAGCGCGCGGTCCTGCATGACAACGCCCTCGCGGTCTACTCCTTCAAATAACACCCGCCCGGTTGTCCACCATTGGGCCCGCGCCTAAACTACGCCGATGATACAAACACCCCCCGCCGTGCCCGGCATGCGCGAAGACGAGATCGATACACCCGCGTTGGTGATCGATCTCGATGCGTTCGAATATAATCTGGATCACATGGCCGCGTTGCTGGCGCCAACGGGCGTCAAACTCCGCGCCCATGCGAAAACCCATAAATCGCCGGTGATCGCGAAATTGCAAATGGCGCGCGGCGCGGTCGGCCAGTGCGTGCAGAAAGTCGCGGAGGCCGAAATCCTCGCCTGGGGTGGCATCCCCGATATCCTTGTCAGTAACGAGGTCGTGGGCGCGGCGAAACTCGCCCGCTTATGCGCGATCTCAACAATCGCCAAAGCCGCCATTTGCGTCGACGATGCCGCGCAGGTCGATGCGATCGAGCAAGCCGCCGCCGCCGCCGGACGCCGTATGACCGTCCTGGTGGAGATCGATATCGGCGCCGCGCGATGCGGCGTGCCACCAGGACCCGACGCAGTCGCGCTGGCGAAAAAAATCGCGGTATCGAAACATCTGATCTTTGGCGGCCTGCAGGCCTATCAGGGCAGCGCCCAACACAAACGCTCGATCACGGAACGTCAAACTCTGATCGGCACCGCGGTGGACGGAGCGCGCCGCACCGTCGAGCAACTGCGCCAGCAAGGCCTCGACTGCTCCATCGTCGGAGGCGCGGGAACCGGCACGTTCCAGATCGAGGCCGCGTCCGGCGTCTACACGGAAATGCAAGCCGGCAGCTATGTTTTCATGGACGCGGACTACGCGCGCAACCTCGACGCCGCGGGCAACCCTGTCAGCACATTCCGCCACGCGCTGTTTGTACTGGCGACGGTCATGAGCGCACCGCACCCTGGCCTCGCGGTGCTGGATGCCGGTCATAAGGCTGTCTCGATCGACTCAGGCATGCCAACCGTCTGGGGCAACCCTGAGATCCGTTACGTCAGCGCCTCGGACGAACACGGTAAGCTGGATGTCGGCAGCGAAACGACCATGCCGAAACTCGGCGAAAAACTGCGCCTGATCCCGGGCCACTGCGACCCAACGGTCGATCGTTACGATTGGTACGTCGGTGTCCGGGCTGGCCGAGTGGAATGTCTGTGGCCCGTCGCGGCGCGCGGCGCGATGGCCTGAGCCTCATTCCGGCCAGAGCCGCCGTTTGCGCGCCTCGATCTCGGTATCGATGACCGGGGCGCACGCCGCCGCGATCGACAGTAAACGCGAATCTCCCATCTGAGGACCGATCAGCGTCACACCCACCGGCAGCCCGCCCGGCCCGAAGCACACGGGAATTCCGATATTAGGACCGTGCATCAATGTCCACATCCTATTGAAAACGGCATCCCCGGTCGTGTGCAATCCAACCGGTGCCTCGCCTTTCGCCGCCGGCGTCAAAATGACGTCCAGCGCCGGTCCAAACATCCCATCCAAAACCGGCCTGCACGAATCCGCGAGCGCATAGGCATCCAGCAACTGTCGCGACGTGATCTGTGAAACATTATCGACCCGCTCCCGCAACGGCGCCGCCAATAAATCATGCGCGTTGATATATTCAGGCAGGAACGAGGCACCCCCTCACTCGCGGCGATCGTGGTATGGGCGGCATGCAGACGAGAAAATGACTCCGGTAGTTCCAACTCCTCAACGATCGCGCCGGCATCCGACAAACGCCGCGCCGCCGTCATCAACGCCTGCTCGCCCGCGGGCTCGATCTCGCGCCAAACCGGGCTTCGGCATAAGCCAACTCGCAGGCCCTTCAGCGTAACCGGCATCGCATCACGCGCGATCCGAAACGCTTCCGCGACGATCGTCAGATCCTCGACACTCCGTCCATACCAGCCGATCGTATCCAACGTCATCGACGACATCCGCGGACCCTCGCGGCTCACGCGATTCCAGCTCGGCTTCATCCCATAGATGCCGTTGAACGATGACGGACGGATATGCGACCCGCCGGTTTGCGTGCCGAACGCCAACGGCACCTGAAAATCCCCCACCGCCGCGCCCGATCCCGACGAGGATCCGCCCGGAGTATGCGCCGGATTATAAGGATTGGTCGAAACCGCCTTGCGGCCGAACGAGGCGAATTCAACCGTATCCGTCTTCCCCAGGATCAGCGATCCCGACCCCCGCACAACCGCGACCGGCGCCGCGTCCCGCCCAACCTGGCACTCGTCATAAATGGGAGAGTTTTGCGTGGTAGGATAATCCTTGGTGTCGATCACGTCCTTCACACCCCACGG
>JAYVXQ010000416.1:0-3732 GCA_043785025.1 Acetobacteraceae bacterium | reverse complement strand
AGCCCCTGGCCAGGAGCTCTGCTCCCTGGACCCTCGCCAGGGCCACGGGCCCTGGATCGCGATCCGTGGCTTCGCCATGAGGGAGGGCCAACCCTGAGGTTTCAAAATCCGAGATCCCTCATGGCGAAGCCACAAACGGGGTCAAGGGGCTATCGCCCCTTGCGGAGGTCCCAATGGCCCATGGGGAGGCAGAGCCTCCTGGCCGGGGGCTCGGGGCGGGACGCCCCGAACTTGCCCCCTGGCGCCCACCAATTGGAATGTTATACTGTTACTCATGCTCAGCCCGCTGTCCCCCGTCGCCAGCACCAAATCCCGCCTCATTCTCGCGGGCCTTGTGCTGGCCGTCGTCTGGACCGCCGTCATCTGGGCTTTGGCATGACCCCGCCGCCCCTGCGGCTGGACAACGTGACCCTGAGCCGCGGCGGGCGGACGGTCGCGCGCAATCTGTCAGGCGTCTTCGCGCCGGGATCGCTGACCGCCGTCACCGGACCGAACGGCTGCGGAAAATCCACGCTGTTGCAGACCCTCGCGGGCGTGCTGCCGCTCACCGCGGGCCGGATCAGCCACGCCCCCGACATCGCGCTCCCCGACATCGCGCTGCTGGCCCAGGAAGGACGCCTCGACCGCGGCTTTCCCATCAATTGCCGCGATGTCGTGGCTCTGGGCGCCACCGCGCGCCTCGGCTATTTCCGTGACATCGGCGGCGCGCTGGCCGGCGACGCACAGGCGGCACTGGCCGCCGTCGGCCTGCCCAGATTCGGTGATCGCCCGATCGGCGCCCTGTCGGCCGGCCAGTTTCAGCGCGTCCTGTTCGCCCGCGCCTTGCTGCGCGACGCCGCGATCATCCTGCTCGATGAGCCCTTCAGCGCCGTCGACGCGGCGACCGAGGCCGCGCTGATGGACGTCGTCCACGCCTGGCACGCCGAGGGACGCACCATCATCGCCGTCCTCCACGATCTCGATCTGATCCGCGCCGAGTTCCCCAACACGCTGCTTCTGGGTTCCGACCCGCCGATCTGGGGCCCCACCGAACAGGTCCTGCCCCGACGGCGAACCCGCGAGCGGGTGGTCAACGCCCAGGCCGCCGCCTGATCTGGGATTGGATCATAGCACCGTTCGGGCTCGGCTTCATGCGGCGGGCGCTGGCGGGGTGCCTCGCGCTGTCGGTCGCGGCACCGCCTTTGGGCGTGTTCCTGGTGCTGCGCCGCATGAGCCTCATGAGCGATGTGCTGCAACACGGGGTGCTTCCGGGCATCGCCGCCGGCGCGCTGGTCTGCGGGCTGTCGATCTGGGCTATGGGCTTCGGCGGACTGGTGGCCGGCATGATCGTCGCCTTGCTGGCGGGATGGCTGGCGCGGCGCACCGGCGGGGCCGAGGACAGCCAATTCGCCGGCCTCTATCTGGTCGCGCTGGCGGCGGGAGTCGCGCTGATCTCGGCGCGGCGCGGCGTGGACCTCACGCATCTGCTGTTCGGCAGCGTGCTGGCCGTCGACAATGACGCTCTGTTCGCGATGGCGGGCGCCGCGACCGTGACATTACCCGCGCTGGCGTTCATCTGGCGGCCTTTGGTGCTGGAGAGTCTGGACCCCGGCTTTTCCGGCGGCGGCTGGTGGCACGCGAGCTTCATGGCACTGGTCGTGCTGTGCGTGGTCGCCGGCTTCGCGGCGTTGGGGACGTTGATGTCGGTCGGCCTGATGATGCTGCCCGCGATCGCCGCGCGGCACTGGTCGGGATCGCTATCGGGTCAGGTCGCCACCGCCGTCGCGCTCGCCTGCGCCGCGTGTGCCGCCGGCCTGTTGATCTCGTTCAACGTCGAAATCCCGGCCGGACCGGCGATCGTCCTGACGGCGGGATTTTTCTGGCTCGTCAGCTTGCTGGTTGGACCGCGGGCGGGATTATTGCGCGGGCGCATGGGATGAGAGTCGGGGCCGTATGGGATGAAAGTCGCGGGCGCATCGGATCACGATCTCGGGCGCATGAGATCAAAATCGCGGCCGCGCCTAACTCTTCCGCGCCCGCTTCTTCGCCAGCAAAATCAAAAAAATCGCCCCCGCCGAGGTCACCGTATAATACGTGAACGCATTGACATAGCCGATCATCGCCGCCTGCCGGTTGATTTCCCGCGCCAGCCGCGCCAGACCCGGCGCCGTATCCATCGCCCAACCGCCCATCACATCCGGCAGGTTCAGCGCCTTGTTGAACGGCGTCACCATCTCGGTCAGGCGGCTGTAATTCGCCCCCGTCGCCCGCACGATCTCGGCCACACACACCGAGATGAAAAAACTCGACCCGATATTTCGTAACAGATGAAACAATGCCATCGCCTCGGGCATCAGCCGCGTGTCCAGCGTCGCGAAGGTGGAAATCGTCAGTGGCACCCAGAACACGCCGATCCCGATGCCCTGCAACATGCTGTTCAACGCCAGCGCGGTCATCCCGACATTCAGATCGAAACTCATGAGCCACCAGCCGGAGCCCGCCAGCAGTCCGAACCCCAGAGCCATCCCGATCCGCGGATCCAGCTTGCCCACGAACATCGCCAGGAAAAACCCGATCGTCGCCCCCACCCCGCGCGCACCCAGGATCCCGCCGATGATCTGATCTGGATAGCCCGCGTATTGCTGCAACAGCGACGGCAGCAGCACGACCGGGGTGAAATTCAACATCCCGTAAATCGTCACCAGCACCAGGCCCAACGCGTAATTCGGATCGGACAGTAATTTCGGATCCAGAAACGGCCGCTCGGCCGTCAGCGTGTGCGCCACGAACATGAACAACGCGACGCAGGCGCACACCGCCTCGATCACGATCTCGTTCGATTCGAACCAATCCAGCCGCTGCCCCCGCGCCAGCACCAGTTGCACGCAGGAAATCATCGCCGACAGCGTGATGAACCCGGTCCAGTCCAACCGCGCATGGCCCCGCGCGCCATCCTTCGGCAAGGTCGCCCGCATCCCAACCCAGGCGAGTGCCCCCACCGGCACCAGCATGTAGAAAGCCCATCGCCAGCCATGCGACGCCGCCAGCACACCGCCGACGGTCGGCCCGATCACCGGCCCGATCACCACCGCCATCCCGAATACCGAGGTCACCAGCCCCGCCTGCCGCCGGGGAAAACTATCCAGCAAAATCGCGTTCGACAAAGGCACCACCGGCGCGCCGATGCCACCCTGCAAGATCCGCCAGAACACCAGCGATTCCAGCGTATCCGCCATCCCGCACGCCCATGTCGCGGCGGTGAACCCGGCGATCGACCACATCATCACCCCGCGCCGGCCAAACCGCGACACCAGCCACCCGGTCATCGGCGTCACCACCGCCGTCGCCAGGATATTGAACGTCATGGCCCATGCGATCTCATCGGACGTCGCCCCCAGACTGCCCTGCATCTGCGGCAACAACGTCGACGCGATCAGCAGAGTCGTCGAATACAAGGTCGACCCCAAAATCACCGCCGCCATGATCGACAGGCGGCGCGGGGTCGTCAGGGTCAAAGCGGTTTCGCTGTCGGACATGCCTGGGTTGTCGCGATGATGCTGGTGGCGGGACAGAAAGTATGCTCCGTTATCGTAAGCGCTGTATATGATTAACGCGAGGCCCTCGCTGTATATGATTAGCGTGAGGCGCCTCGCTGTATACCTGGGTTTCGGAGAAATCCGGGTATACGCGCCCAGGGTTGGTGTGGCGGCGGGCGCAAAACCAAAAGGATACCCGGATTTCGGAGAGATCCGG
>JAYVXQ010000415.1:0-3732 GCA_043785025.1 Acetobacteraceae bacterium | reverse complement strand
TCGTCGGTCTGCGCCTTGCCGTCGTTGACTTCCTGGGTCCACTGCTCCAGCGGCATCTTGATGCCGAACGCCTTGTCGATGGCGAAGGCGACATCGAGGAAGTCCAGGCTGTCGATGCCCAGGTCGTTGATGGCATGGCTCTCGGGCGTGATTTTTTCACGCGCGATGTCGCATGTATCGGCGATGATGTCAGCGACGGTATCGAACGTGGACGGCATTAATCAACCCCTTGGCTCCTGATCCGCGGGACTAACACCCGGGGCGTGGCGTCGCAAGACCGCCTGGGAGATGGGCGTCGCAAGACCCCCTGGGAATTGGGGCGTCGCAAGACCCCCTGGGCAATAGGCGTCGCAAGACCGCCTGGGCAATGGGCGTCGCAAGACCCCCTGGGAGATGGGTGTCGCGAGACTGCCCGGAAGATGTGTGGTGAAAATCCGCGTTCCGTCGGAAGTCAAACGGCGAGGTCGCGAAATACCCGCCAGGAACCGAATGATCGTCCGGGATTTCCATGCCCTCTTGCCACCCGCGCGTCGCCGGTGCATTGCTGTGTCGCAAGGAAATCATTCATCAAACCGGCTCAGTTCCAGCGGCTTGCGTCCCGGGACTGGGTTTGGAATGCGGTTGGCAGGAGGTTGGATGCGCCTCACGGTGCTCAGAGAACGGCGGATGCCGGAGACCCGGGTCGCGGCCACACCGGACACAGTCAAGCGCCTGATCGCACTCGGGCTGAGTGTCGCGGTGGAAACCGGGGCGGGCATCGCCGCGTCCATCCGCGACGCGGATTTCGCCGCCGCCGGTGCTGAAATCGCCGCCGATCCGGCCTCGGCTTTGGTGGGCGCGGGCGTCGTTTTCGCGGTCCAGGCGCCATTGCCGGGCGAGCGCGCGCTGATCCCACGTGGCGCTTTACTGGTTTGCACCGCGGGCGCCTTCGCCGACCCGGAGCTGGTGCCGTCACTGGCCGAAGCCGGCATCGACACCGCGGCGATGGAGCTGTTGCCACGCATCACTCGCGCCCAATCGATGGACGTGCTGTCCAGCCAGTCGAACCTCGCGGGGTATCGCGCGGTGATCGAGGGCGCTTACGCCTTCGATCGCGGCTTTCCCATGATGATGACCGCCGCGGGCACCGTCCCGCCCGCCCGCGTCTTCGTCATCGGCGCCGGAGTCGCCGGATTGCAGGCCATCGCCACCGCCCGCCGTCTGGGCGCCATCGTCTCCGCCACCGACGTCCGGCCCGCCGCCAAGGAGGAAATCAAATCCCTGGGTGCCGCGTTCGTGGGCGTCGAGGATGCCGAAACCGCCGGACAAACCGGCGCCTACGCGCGGGAAATGAGCGATGCGTTCCGCCAGAAACAGGCCGATCTGATGGCCGCGACCGTTGCGAAGAACGACATGGTCATCTGCACCGCTTTGGTCATGGGCCGGAAGGCGCCGGTGATCGTGACCAACGCCATGGTCGCGTCGATGAAACCGGGCAGCGTGATCGTCGACCTCGCCTCCGACTCCGGCGGCAACTGCGAGGCGACGAAATCCGGGGAGCGTATCTCCGTCAACGGCGTCACCGTGTTGGGCTACAATAATTGGCCAGGCCGGATCGCGGTCGCCGCGTCATCGCTGTATTCCAAGAATTTGCTAACCTTTTTGACGACGTTCTGGGACAAGGACGCGCAAGCGCCGAAACTCCCCGAGACCGACGACATCGTCAAAGGGGTGATGCTGACCCGGGCGGGAGCGATCGTGCACCCCAATTTCCTTCCCGCCCAAGCCGCCTGACGTCCGGAGCCGCCCAGATGAACCCGACCCAGATCGCGGACGAAGCGCGACGGCTTGCCGAGCAGGCAAGCTTGCTCGCCTCCCACGCCCAAACGCTGACCTTGCGCGCCGCCGAAATGGCTCCCGAGGTGCAGCCGTTCATCTTCCTGCTGGCGATCTTCCTGATGGCGTGTTTCGTCGGGTATTACGTGGTGTGGAACGTGACGCCCGCGCTGCACTCGCCGTTGATGGCGGTGACCAACGCGATTTCCTCGGTGATCGTCGTCGGTGCGATGCTGGCCTGCGGCCTGGGTGATTCCCCCTGGGCCAAGGGCTTTGGTTTCATTGCCGTGGTCCTGGCGTCGGTGAATATCTTCGGCGGGTTCACGGTCACGCAGCGCATGCTGTCGATGTTCAGACGGAAAGAATAAGCATGTCCGCCAGCCTCACCTCGCTCGCCTATCTGGTCGCGGCGGTTCTGTTCATCCTGGCGTTGCGCGGTCTCTCGCATCCGGCGACCTCGCGATTGGGCAACCGCTACGGCATGATCGGGATGGCGATCGCGATCGTCGCCACGATGGTCCAGCACGGCATGGGTCTGTCGGGCTTCGGGCTGATCGTCGTCGGCGTCGCCATCGGCGGCGGCATCGGCATCGTGGTCGCGCGGCGCATCCAGATGACCGCCCTGCCCCAGCTCGTCGCGGCGTTCCACTCACTGGTCGGCCTCGCCGCGGTGTTCGTCGCGGCGGCGGCGTTGAACGCGCCCGAGGCATTTCGCATCGGCACCCCGGGCGACATCCACGCGCAGAGCCTGATCGAGATGTCGTTGGGTCTCGCGATCGGCGCCATCACGTTTTCCGGTTCGCTGATCGCCTTCGCGAAGTTGCAGGCGCTGATGCCGGGCGCGCCGATCCTGTTCAAAGGTCAGCATATCCTCAATCTGGCGCTGGCGATCCTGTTACTGGTGCTGATCGTTTCGTTCGTCGCCTCCGGCGGCAATCAAATCCTGTTCTGGCTCATCGCCCTTCTGGCATTGGGCCTTGGGTTCCTGATCATCATTCCCATCGGCGGCGCGGACATGCCGGTCGTCGTGTCGATGCTGAACAGTTATTCCGGATGGGCGGCGGTCGGCATCGGCTTCACCATTCAGAACCTGGCGCTGATCATCACCGGATCGCTGGTCGGCGCGTCCGGCGCGATCCTGTCCTATGTCATGTGCAAAGGCATGAACCGCTCGATCTTCAACGTGCTTCTGGGCGGCTTCGGCACCGAGAGCGGCACGGTCGCGGCGGGCGGACCGGCGGGCGACCGCACCGTGAAAAGCGGCAACGCCGACGACGCCGCGTTCATCATGAAAAACGCGTCCAAGGTCATCATCGTCCCCGGCTATGGCATGGCCGTCGCACAGGCGCAGCACGCGTTGCGGGAGATGGCGGACACGCTGAAGAAGGAAGGCGTGTCGGTGAAATACGCGATCCACCCCGTTGCCGGCCGCATGCCCGGCCATATGAACGTCCTGCTGGCCGAGGCCAACGTCCCCTATGACGAGGTGTTCGAACTCGAGGAGATCAACAACGAGTTCTCCACCGCGGATGTCGTCTATGTGATCGGGGCGAATGACGTGACCAACCCGGCGGCGAAGACGGATCCGTCCTCGGCGATTTACGGGATGCCGATCCTGGATGTGGAGAAAGCCGCGACCGTGCTGTTCGTGAAACGGTCGATGGCGTCGGGCTACGCGGGCGTCGATAACGAATTGTTCTTCCGGCCCAATACGATGATGCTGTTCGGCGACGCGAAGAAGATGACCGAGGAAATCGTGCAGGGCATGGCGCATTAGAGCGTCATTCGATCAGGCGGGCACACCGGGTCGGATAAAGATGCTATACCTGGGTTTCGGAGAAATCCGGGTATACGCGCCCAGGGTTGGTGTGGCGGCGGGCGCAAAACCAAAAGGATACCCGGATTTCGGAGAGATCC
>JAYVXQ010000414.1:0-3749 GCA_043785025.1 Acetobacteraceae bacterium | reverse complement strand
ATGTTGGTCTGTCCTATCGTAACAATGCCGACCTGAAATCCTGGCTGGAAAAACGCCCGCGCGAGGCCGCGTTGGACCCCGCGCTGCCGATCATCGATCCGCACCATCATCTGTGGGACACAGCATCGCGCGGCACGTATTTCCTGCCCGAGTTGCTCGCGGATCTTGGTGGCGGTCACAACATCGTCTCCACCGTCTTCCTGGAATGCCAATCGATGTATCGCGCCACGGGTCCCACGCCGATGGCGCCGGTGGGCGAGGTCGAGTTCGTCAACGGCATCGCGGCCATGAGCGCCTCGGGCAACTACGGCCCGTGCCGTGTCGCGGAAGGCATCGTCGGATGGGCCGACATGCGGCTTGGCGCGGCGGTGCGGGAGGTGTTGGAAGCCCAGATCGCCGTCGGCGGCGGGCGCTTCCGTGGCATCCGCTATGGCGTTGCCTGGGATGGCGATGACCGCGTCGGGAAATTCGCCTCGCGCATCGTCCCCCCGGATATCACCAACGACGTAACCTTTCGCATGGGCCTCGCGCAACTCGCACCTCTGGGGCTTAGTTTCGAGTCGTGGCAGTATCATCCGCAACTACCGGGTGCGGCCAAACTGGCGCGGGCGTTCCCAGAGACCACGTTCATTCTCAATCATGTCGGCAGCGTGCTTGGCGTTGGCCCTTATTTGGGACGGCGGGCGGAGATCCTGGCGGAATGGCGCAGGAACATCGGCGAACTCGCGCAATGCCCGAATGTGAACGTCAAATTGGGCGGCATCGGGATGACGTCATTCGGCTTTGACCTCCACGAACAGGCATTGCCGCCGACATCGGCTGAGCTCGCCGGCGCGTGGCGTCAATATGTTGAGCCGTGTATCGAGGCGTTCGGCGTCAACCGTTGCATGTTCGAGAGTAACTTTCCGCCCGACAAGCAATCCTGCGGCTATACCGAGCTTTGGAACGCGTTCAAACTGATCTCGGCGGGCGCGTCGGCGGATGAAAAGCGCGCGCTGTTCAGCGGCACCGCCGCGCGGGTTTACCGGTTGACGGTGCCGTGATCGGGACCGGTCAGACTTTTTCGACCTGCCCGTATTCCAGTTCCACGGGGGTGGAGCGGCCGAAGATCGAGACGCTGACTTTCAGGCGGCCTTTATCCTCGTCCACTTCCTCGACCGTGCCGTTGAAGCTGGTGAAGGGACCATCGGCGACGCGCACCTGCTCGCCAATTTCGAACAGCACCGCGGGACGGGCGCGCCCCACGCCATCCTGATTCTGCTTCAGGATGCGCAGCGCCTCCGCCTCACTGATCGGGCTCGGCCGGGTCTTGGAGCCCAGGAAGCCGGTGACTTTGGGGGTGTTCTTGACGAGATGCCAGGCGTCGTCGGTCAGGTCCATTTTCACGAGGACGTAGCCGGGGAAGAATTTATGCTCGGTGTTCACTTTCTGGCCGCGGCGGACTTCCATCACCTGCTCGGTCGGGACCAGCACTTCCTCGAACTGTTCGCCAAGCCCGTTCTGTTCGGCCTGCTGCTTGATTTGCTCGGCGATTTTCTTTTCGAATCCCGAATAGACATGGACGACGTACCAGCGTTTGGTCATCACGGATCACCCTTTCTAGAGATGCACGCCAAAGATCGCGCGCACGCTCAGGCCAATCGCCTGATCGACCACGAAGAAAAATATCGACGTCACCGCCGCCATCACGAAAACCAGACCGGTGGTGATCAGGGTCTCCTTGCGCGAGGGCCAGGTGACCTTGGTAACTTCCGCCCGCACTTCCCGTGCGAATTTCGCCGGTTCAAACGCCACGCTTTCGCCTCTCCAACAAACACACTCGCATCACATCCCGTCTCAGCATGGGCCCTGGCAGGGGCGGAGGGTCTCGAACCCACAACCTCCGGTTTTGGAGACCGGCGCTCTAGCCAATTGAGCTACGCCCCTTCAAGCCCGTCCGGATCACGGCCAGCGCCTCACCCATAATGGGCGGGCGCCACCGCTCAGGATCGCTCCAACGACCCGGCAGGGGCCGTAAAAAGGGCCCGCGGGCCCGGAAGTCAAGGGGCGAATGAACGAGCCGGGAAAATCGGCTCAACACCGCCGCGGCAACAGCGTCAACTCGGTCAGGGTCGCGTGCATCGAGAAGTCGCCGAAATCCATCAGCATGTCGTCGGCGACTCCATTTTCCCAGTACCGCATGGCGACCTCGTAGCTTGGCGTCTGCGCGCCGTTCGCGTGATCGAAGAAGGCCAGCCGGACGCGGGTGTTCGCCAGCACCGTCAGCGGAGGATATTTGGTCGCGTAGGGCTGTTTCCAGTCGAGAATCGCGACTGAGCTGTCCTCGATCCCATGCTCATCGGTGCCGTCGAACAGGGGCAGCGCCAGGAATTTCTTGCCGTCTCGCGCCGCGTTGATCAGCGCCAGCGTGTGCATCATCGGGAAGACCGTCCCGGGCGGTAAAACCAGTTTCGCCTCCTTGGGGACCCGATACGTTACCTCGCCCGGTCCGCCGGCCTTGCTGAGGCGCGCGCCGCCATCGGTCTGGTTGCTGACGGTGCCGTCGCTGCGCTGCATCGAATGGAAGCGGAAATTCAGACCGTCCTTGGATTCCCAGGTCGCGTAATCGGAGTCCATGTCCGAGTCCTGACCCTCGGCCGACACCAGGGTCATCCGCAGGCGCTGGCGCGTGGCCCACCCGTCGCATACGTCCGCGACCTCGTACCCCATCGTGCCTCGGCCGTTGGAAATCTGCTTGCCGCCGCGAGACCCCGCGAAGTTGAGTTGATACAGCGCGCGATGCGCCGCCAGCGGAACCTGGGCGCGCATCGGCAGGGGCGTGGTCGCGGCGGCGGCGGGGGTGATGGGAGACAATGATGGCGCGCCGGACCACAGACCAGCACCAGACAGCAGAACAAACGCCGCCAGGCGGGCGGTGACACGCATGTAACAGACTCCGTGAGGGTTCTGACCCGCACGATAGAGGCCACCGCCCTGACGCGCCAGGGGTTCGCCAGGGGTTCGCCAGGAAGCGGAGCAGGCCGGTCAGCGCGGCCAGGAGGTCTCGGGGGCCGCGACATCCCGTCCGCGCCGTTTGCGGCGGGCGAGATCGGCGGCGAGGCGGCGGCGCACGCGATCCAGCACAGGTCCGGATTGGACCAGCGGCGCGCAACCCTGTCGCACCTCCTCGCGGGTCGAGAAATCGGGATGCAAGGTCACGACGGTGCCCGCGTTGCCGAAGCGGGAACGGCCGCCGACTTCGAGATAGGATTCCGCCGGCATGCCGTTCGCCAGCAACACATCGTGGCGCGTCAGTTCGATCTGGTAATAGGTGATGCGATCGGCCAGTTCCTGACGGATCGAGCGTCCGTTCACCAGCAGACCGATCGGGATCAGCACCTGATCGACGAACACGGCGTGATCGGGCGACAGCACGAGGTCGATCGCGGGCGCGCCATCGCCGAACGTATGGGCGGACACCCGAACCGGCCAGACCTTGGCGGGATCGGGGTGGCGGGCGCAATCGATCTGGCGGCGGCCAATCCAGGAAACGGAGGTCAAATCGCCGCCCAACAGCGTGCACACCCGATCACCGGGGTGCAGCGCCTCCACCGAAACACTGCCCCTCGCCGTCGCGATCTGGGTTCCTGGGCCAAAGCAATCGCCGTCCTCGACCTCCTCCGCGACAGAGGACGGACAGCCAAGGAAAAAATGCGGCGGCATACGGATCCGATCCAGCGAGAGAGACGGGGGCACGCGCCATCGGCACG
>JAYVXQ010000413.1:0-11984 GCA_043785025.1 Acetobacteraceae bacterium | reverse complement strand
CCGTGTGATGGATCGCATAGGTAAACTTCCCTTTGTTGGTGGTCCCGTCAACTTACACTGGCGGCGCGACGCGGAAAAGTATCGTCCGCCCGCCTGTTCGGAGCGCGCCTTATCCCCCTCCCGCCTTATCCCCCTCCCGCCTTATCCCAGCGCCTTTGTTACCAGAGCCCGGACATCGCCGGTGGGGCGCGCACCGTATTGCCCGATCACCGCCGCCGCCGCGATCCCGCCCATCCGCGCGCAGGTTCCAAGCGGCTTGCCCGCCGTCCACCCGGTCAGAAACCCCGCCGCATAGGCATCGCCCGCGCCCGTCGTGTCGAGCACCGTCGCGGGCTCCGCGAGGATCGTCACGGTTTCACTGCCGCGGATGATCACGCTGCCAGCCTCGGACCGCGTCAGCGCGGCCAACGCGACGTCGCCGCGGGCCGCCTCGGCGGCTTCCTCGAAACTGTTCTTTTCATAAAGAGACGTGATCTCTGTTTCGTTCGCGAACAAAATATCGACGTGGTTGGACACAAGGTCGCGAAACGCGGCGCGATGGCGATCGACACAGAACGCGTCGGACAACGACAAAGCGATCTGACGGCCAGCTTTATGCGCGGCCCCGGCGGCGCGGCGGAACGCGGCCTGCGCGGCGGGCGGATCGAACAAATAGCCTTCCAGATATGTGACCGATGCAGCGGCGACGATGTCTTCATCCACATCGTCCGGACCGAGCGTGACACAGGCGCCGAGAAACGTGTTCATCGTCCGCTGCCCATCCGGCGTGACCATGATCAGGCATCGCGCCGTCGGCGCCCCGCCGTTCAGCGGCACCGACGGAAAATGCACGCCCTGGGCTCGCATGTCATGCGCGAAGACGCCGCCCAATTGATCGTCCGCGACCTTGCCGAAATACGCGACCCGCGCGCCCAATGCGGCGGCCACCGCGCAGGTGTTCCCCGCCGACCCGCCGCTGCTTTCCATCCCCGCTGGCATCGCGGCGTAGATCGATTCCGCCGCCGCCGCGTCGATCAGGATCATCGCGCCTTTATGCATCGTGTGGCGGGAAAGAAATGTGTCTTCGACGCGCGCGACGACGTCGACCATCGCATTGCCAATGCCAAGAATATCGAAACGAATTTCGGTCACGTGTGGGTTTCCTAAGTGAGGGAGCTTACCGGTTCTTCGGCGGATGCGCCCGCACCGCCGTCTCATTCACGTCCACCCCCCATCCTGGGCCCGTGGGAAGGATCAAGTCACCGTCTTCAATCTTTGGAGGATTGATGAACAACTCGTCACGCCAGGCGACGCTGTCGATATCGATTTCCATAACGCGGAAATTGGGCACCACGGCGCAGAAATGCGCTGACACCGCCGAGCACAAATGTCCGTAATAATTATGCGGCGCGCAATTGACCTCATAAGCCTCGGCCATCGCGGCGATCTTGATCGATTCCAGAAATCCGTTCCAGATCACGTCGATGATCGCGACATCCGCGGCATAGGCGTCGAAGAATGGGCGGAACGCCCGGCGTCCGGTGACCGATTCCAATGACGCGATGGGGCAGGGGGACATACGCCGGATCAGCGCCAGAGATTGCGGATCCCAGGTGTCGATCTCCAACCACGTCAAATCATAAGGCGCGACCGCCCTGGCGACCTGAATGAAGCCCTCGGTTTTGAAATGATAATTCACGTCCAGATGCAACCCCATGTCGGGACCCGCACCCTCGCGGAACGCGGCCAGAGTGTCACGCACCGCCTGCAATGTCTTGCGATCGGCGTTCAATTCCGGATGGCCCGCCGTGCGGCCGAAGCCGGGTCCGAAGCTGACCAGCTTGCCGTTCTCATAAGGCATGATATTCGTTTTGAGTGCCTTGAAGCCGCGTGCCTTTACCTCGGCGCCCAACGCCGCGACGTCGTCGTAATTTTTCAGCGGCGGCACGCCCACCAGTTCATGATTACGCACGCGATAGGTTCCGCAATGCGACCAATACACCGGGATCCGGGTGCGCACGGGTCCGCCGAACAATTCGTAAACCGGCACACCAAGCGCCTTGCCCTTGATGTCCAGCAGCGCGTTCTCGATCGCGGCGATGGCGCGCTGGTTGACGCCGTTCGGCGCCTGGACCTGACGCACGTATAATAATGACGCGATAGACTGGATCGGCCGCGGATCGAGGCCGATCAACCCCTCGGCCATGCCGTGGATGACGCCGGACAGGCCGCGGCTGCCATCGGCCTCGGTATACTCGGACCAGCCGGTCAGACCGTCATCGGTGGTGACCTTCAGGAAAGAGAACGTGCGCCAGCCGGCGTCGCAATGCAGATCCTCAACCTTGGCGATTTTCATCGGACATCTCCCCCGCGTCGGGCGTCAGGTAGCATACCGTGACGGGAAGGGCACCCATGGTGGTAAACTGCTCCGATGATCGCCCTGACGCTGCCGTTGACCCGTGCTTTATCGCAACTATCGGATCCCGAATTCCAGGGTGTCGTCTGGCGGAGCTTGTTGTTTTCCCTGTTGTTTTTTGCCGCCGCGCTGGCTGGGTCGGTCGGCGCCGTGCATTATCTCGCCTCGGGCAATGGCATCCTGCGCTGGGTTTTCGACGCTCTGGGCTCGATCGCCGCCGTGGTGCTGGCGATGTGGCTGTTCCTGCCGGTCGCCGCGCTGATCGGCACTCTGTATTTTGAGCGGATAGCCCATGCGGTGGAGCGCCAGTTCTATCCTGACCTGCCGCCCGCTCATCCGGCGCCGCTTGGCCAGCAAATCTGGGATGGCGTGGTGGTGGGATTACGGGTCCTCGGGCTGAACGTGCTGGCGCTGGTACTGACAATATTCCTTCCTGGCGTCGGCCTCTTCCTCGGTTGGGCCGTCGCCTCCTGGGCTATGGGACGGGGGCTGTTCGTCGCGGTCGCGATGCGCCGCCTCAATCGGCCGGATGCGGAAGCCCTTTATCGCTCTCTCCGTCCAGTGGTGTTGGTGCAAGGGGGAGCGATGGCGGCGGCGGCGTATTTTCCGCTGGCGAATTTGCTGATCCCGGTCGTCGGCATCGCCGCGATGGTGCACGTGCTCGATCTCGCGCTCTCTCGGGAAAGGTCTTTTTTCCTTGACAAGCATCCTACGTAAAGAATATAAATTTGAATGTTGGAAAAATAACCTGGAACCTCGCATGAGCCATCTGACCTTCGGATCCACCCCGTTCTCTTATCCGCCTGACGCCGATCCCCTGACGGAGGCCGAGGTGCGAGCCGTCCTCGACAGTTTGCCGGGACCGCGCAGGGAAACGGAGGCGCGGAAGCGGGAACGGTGTGAGGGGCGGTTGCGAGACGTGCTGCCGCTGCGCCCGCGCAACGCGATGGAGGTGATTTTCGCCGTCCAGTGCGCCATGATCCGGGAAACCGCCATCGGCGCGCGCGCGGAACCGGAAACAGCCCAGTACCAGGAACGCAGACTGCGCCAGAGGTCCCTGGCCATCCGCGAGATGGAGGCGATGTCGAAGATGTTGATTAAGGCCGCGGCGGAGGATACGCGCCAAAGGGAGGATACGCGCCAAAGGGAGGATATGCGCCAAAGAAGCCAACCCGCGCCGCCGCCGGCCCGCGACATCGTGGAAGCCGTTATTGTCCCAACGCACCTGGCCCCGACGATGCTGCAATAGCCGGATGCGCCGGATCCATGTCCGGCGCTTTTGGTAACGGATCCCCGGCCCGCAACCGGGCGGCCATCAGCGCGGCGGCGTAATCGTCCCGCCCGAGATCGGCGAGGCGGGCATGCGCTTCCAATCGCCAGATCCCGCCCTCGGAGTGCGCGAGGCGGATATTGGCCAGAATCTGGCTGATGGGTTGCGGCAGCCCCGCGAGATCGTGCTGATCGATCACCGGGGCGGCCTCGATCGCCTGGAATCGGCCGTGCGCGACCACGCCCGCCGCGTCCACCACCCGAACGTCATACACGCCTGGCCGGGGAGCGATCATCGACGACACCGTCCGCTCCTCCCCGATCTCAAACACCCACGGGGGCGCATCTCCTGGGCCGGTCAAGGTGACAACGAATGGCGGTTTGCCGCCGATCCACGCCAGGTTGAAACGGCGCGGGCCGATTTGCAGCCGTTGCGGTCCGGGGCCGGTCAGCAGGGGAATGGCCAAAGCGGGCTCGGGCGGCGGCGCCGCGGGTTTCAGCACGGGCGACCGCACGGTTTTCGCCTTGCCGCGCTGAATAACCGCCGGCGGTGGCGGTTTCGGCTGCAGCGCGTCGGTCCACTGGCTGAGCGCCGCGCCGATCGGCGCCAAATCCTTCGGCATCGCCGCCTGCCGCCGCGCCCGCTCAATCATCGGCGCGGGCGAGTTCGATTCCATCACCAACCAGCGGCGGGGCCCGTCGCGCGGCATGATCTCGATCCGGCACTCGCCCTTCGCCACGACCTCATCGCCAACCAGCAAATCAGCCCAGTACTGAGCCGGGATGAGCTTCTTGCCGCGCGAGATGAGGCAGTCCGCCAAGCGGCCGTCGATCGCGCTGATATAGCCCGCGATCCGCGCCGGTTCCCCGTGCGCGTTTGAACCGCCGGAGCCGAGGGCAAGGCTCGCCAGCGCGAGGGCGATGAGCAGACGGCGGATCATGCGAATCACTTTGTTGCTCTTGAGGTGAGTTTCGCACCCGGGGGCGTGACCCGGTCAAGCGGGAATCCGGGCTTTTCGCACCCCTATGGCGGCGCGGACGGTCTTTGGTTATGGTCCGCCCGCCTCGTGGAGGGGAGGGCTGGTTCCGTTGGGATCCGGTCCATCGCCGCGCGGCCGGACTGGCCACGACGACATGGCCACGACGATGTGGCGAAACCTGGGGTGCCGAACCGATGCAGCCGCTGCTTTACGGCTATTTGCCGATCCTGGTCTTTCTGGTGATCGCCGGAGGGATCGCCGTCGCGATGATCGGCGGATCGTTGCTCGCGGCCCGCCAGAAGCCCTACGCCGAGAAATTATCCGCCTATGAGTGCGGGTTCGAGGCGTTCGACGATGCCCGCCGCCGTTTCGATGTCCGATATTACCTCGTCGCCATCCTGTTCATCATCTTCGACCTGGAAGTCGCGTTCCTGTTTCCATGGGCCGTCGCGCTTAAAGGGATCGGCGCGTTGGGGTTCTGGTCGATGATCGGATTTCTGTCGGTGCTGACGATCGGCTTCATCTATGAATGGTGTAAAGGCGCGCTGGAGTGGGAATAATCTCATGAGCGACACGGTCATGGCCTGGAATCGCGAGCATCTGCCGCCCGGCCCCGAACAAGACGCGGTGATCAAAGGCATCACCGGAGAAATCGCCGACAAGGGTTTTCTCGTCGCCAACCTCGACAAAATCGTCAACTGGGCTCGGACCGGGAGTCTTTGGCCGATGACGTTCGGGCTGGCATGTTGCGCGGTGGAAATGATCCACGCGTACATGCCGCGCTACGATCTGGATCGGTTGGGCGTCATTCCGCGGGCGTCACCGAGACAAAGCGACGTCATGATTGTCGCGGGCACCCTAACGAACAAAATGGCGCCGGCACTTCGAAAAGTTTACGACCAAATGCCTGAGCCGCGCTGGGTTATTTCGATGGGCAGCTGCGCCAATGGCGGCGGTTATTACCATTACTCCTATGCCGTCGTGCGCGGCTGCGATCGCGTCGTGCCGGTGGATATTTACGTTCCGGGCTGTCCGCCGACCGCCGAGGCGCTGGTTTACGGGATCATGCAGTTGCAGAAGAAAATCCGCCGCACGGGGACCATCCTCCGTGGCTGAGGACACCCCTCCGTCTGTTTTGGAGCTGCTGGCGATGGCCGTGGGCGCGCTGGCGGGCGTGACCGGGACATCTATCCGGTTACAGGAGCTGGAAGCGACGGTGGAGCGCGCCGCGCTGGTCTCCGTGATGACCGAATTGCGCGACGATAAACGTTTTTCCTTCGAACAGATGATGGATATCGCTGGCGTCGACTGGCCCGAGCGCGCGGAACGGTTCGATGTCGTTTATAATTTGCTATCGGTATCGCTGAACCAACGGGTCCGCGTGGTCGTGCGCTGTGACGCCGAAACGCCGGTGCCCTCGGTGCATCGCATCTGGCCCGCCGCCACCTGGTGGGAGCGTGAGGCCTGGGATCTGTACGGCATCATATTCTCGGACCAACCTGATTTACGCCGCATCCTCACGGATTACGGCTTCGAGGGGCATCCGCTTCGAAAAGATTTCCCGCTGACCGGGTATATCGAGGTGCGTTACGACGAGGACCGCAAGGCCGTCGTCTACGAACCCGTGAAGCTGACGCAGGACTTCCGGAATTTCGACTTCATGTCACCCTGGGAAGCGCTGACGACGCTGCCCGGCGATGAGAAAGTCCAGACGACGCGGGAGAAATCATGAACGACGTCGCCACCCGCACAGTTGAAATCGACAGCCATTCAATCAATTTCGGTCCTCAGCATCCCGCCGCGCATGGCGTGCTGCGGTTGATCCTGGAATTGGACGGCGAAATCGTCGAGCGTGCCGATCCGCATATCGGATTGTTGCATCGCGGCACCGAAAAGCTGATCGAACACAAGACTTATATGCAGGCGGTGCCGTATTTCGACCGGCTGGATTACGTCTCCCCGATGTGTGAGGAGCATGCGTTCGCTCTGGCGGTGGAGAAACTTCTGGGCATCACCGCGCCGGATCGCGCGCAATGGATCCGGGTGCTGTTCGCCGAGATCACCCGGATATTGAACCATCTGCTGAACCTCACGACCTATGCGCTGGATGTCGGCGCGATCACGCCGGCATTGTGGGGGTTCGAGGAACGCGAGAAACTCATGGAATTCCATGAGGCGGCGTCGGGTGCCCGTTTGCACGCGAATTATTTCCGTCCCGGTGGCGTGTCGAAGGATTTGCCGGCGGGATTGACCGACCGGATCGGCGAATGGGCTGAGACGTTTCCGAAGTTCATGGACGATCTGGAGACGTTGCTGACGTCCAATCGTATTTGGAAGCAGCGGACGGTCGATATCGGCGTGTTCTCGCCCGAGCAGGCTCTGGCCTGGGGATTTTCCGGCCCGCCGCTGCGCGCGTCCGGCGTGCCCTGGGATTTGCGGAAGTCGCAACCTTATGACAAATACGCCGAGGTCGATTTCAATATCCCGGTGGCGCGTAATGGCGATTGTTACGACCGGTACTTGATCCGGCTGGCTGAAATCCGCGAGAGTCTGAAAATTATTCACCAATGTCTTGGGCTGATGAAACCGGGCCCGATCAAGGTCGCGGATCACAAATTCTCGCCGCCGAACCGGGGCGAGATGAAGCGGTCGATGGAAGCGCTGATCCATCACTTCAAGCTGTATACTGAGGGCTATCACGTGCCCGCGGGCTCGACGTATTCCGTGGTGGAAACGCCGAAGGGTGAGTTCGGCGTGTATTTGATCGCCGATGGCACCAACAAACCGTACCGTTGCAAAATCCGCTCGACCGGGTTCGCCTTCCTTCAGGCGGTGGATGTGATGGCGAAACGGCATATGCTGGCCGATGTTTGCGCGATTATTGGATCGCTGGATGTCGTGTTCGGCGAGATCGACAGGTAACCCATGGCTGAACCGGACTTCGCGCAACCTTCGTCTTTCAGTTTCGACGCCGACTCGGCGGCGGAAATCGATCGCATCGTCGCCAAATATCCGCCGGGACGTCAGGCCAGCGCGGTCCTTCCGGCTTTGTATATCGTGCAACGGCAGATGAAGCGTCAGACCGGCAGTGCCTGGGTTCCCGTGAAGGGCATGGACGCCGTCGCGGAACGATTGGGCATGGCGCCGATCCGGGTTTATGAGGTCACGACGTTCTATTTCATGTTCAACACGGCGCCGATCGGCAAGTATCATTTGCAACTGTGCACGACGACGCCGTGCTGGCTGCGCGGTTCCGACGATATCGTGGCGGCGTGCCGCGAAGCGACGGGCATTCAGGGTTGGAAGGAAAACAGCGCTGACGGGCTGTTCACCATGACCGAGGTCGAATGCGTCGGCGCCTGCGTCAACGCGCCGATCTTGCAGGTCGATGACGATTTTTACGAGGACATGGACCGGGAGAAAACCTTGGCTCTGATCGCGGCTTTGCGGGACGGCAAGCCGCCGAAAGCGGGCTCGATGATTGGACGCCAGAACGCGGCACCCGAGGGCGGTCCCACCACGTTGTTGTTCGCACCGGAGAACGGATGATGCTGGCCGATCGGGACAGGATTTTCACCAATCTTTACGGTGTGCACGACCCGCTGTTGCAAGGCGCGCGGTCCCGCGGCGATTGGGACAACACCAAAGCGATTTTGGAACGCGGCCGTGACGCGATCATCGATGACATGAAAGCGTCCGGCTTGCGCGGCCGGGGCGGGGCGGGATTTCCGACCGGTCTTAAATGGTCGTTCATGCCGAAGAACTCGGACCGGCCGTGTTATCTGGTCGTCAACGCCGATGAGTCCGAACCCGGAACGTGTAAAGACCGCGACATCGTCCGCCACGATCCGCACAAGCTGGTTGAGGGCTGTCTGGTCGCCGGTTTCGCCATGGGGGCCTGTGCGGCGTTCATTTATATTCGCGGCGAATTTTATAACGAGCACGTCGTGTTGCAGGCCGCGATCGATGAGGCTTATGCCGCCGGTCTGATCGGCAAGAACGCCTGCGGCTCCGGCTATGATTTCGATGTCGTGCTGCACCGTGGCGCGGGTGCGTATATTTGCGGCGAGGAAACCGCGCTGATCGAAAGCCTGGAAGGCAAGAAGGGCATGCCGCGGTTGAAGCCGCCGTTCCCCGCCGGTGTTGGACTGTATGGCTGCCCCTCGACGGTCAACAACGTGGAAAGCATCGCGGTCGCGCCGACGATCCTGCGCCGGGGTGCCGCCTGGTTTTCCTCGTTGGGCCGGCCGAACAACGCGGGTCCCAAGGTGTTCTGCATTTCCGGCCATGTGAACAAGCCGTGTAATGTGGAAGAAGAACTCGGCATTCCGATGCGCGAGTTGATCGATAAACACGCGGGCGGCGTGCGCGGCGGGTGGGACAATTTGCTGGCGGTCATTCCCGGCGGTGCGTCGGTGCCGCTGCTGCCCGCGTCGGTTTGCGCTGAGATGCCGATGGATTTCGACTCGTTACGTAACGCCCGCAGCGGGCTTGGCACGGCGGCGGTGATCGTGATGGATAAATCCACCGATCTGATCAAGGCCATTGCGCGGCTGTCGAAATTCTACATGCATGAAAGCTGCGGTCAGTGCACGCCGTGCCGCGAGGGCACCGGTTGGATGTGGCGTGTGATGACCCGCATGACCGAGGGCCGCGCCGAATTATCGGAAATCGACACATTGGAACAGGTCACCAAACAAATCGAAGGTCACACGATCTGCGCCCTTGGCGACGCCGCCGCCTGGCCGATCCAGGGGCTGATCCGCCACTTCCGACCGATGATGGAAGCGCGGATCAACGATTATCGCAAATCCCACTCAGTACGCCTGGCGGCGGAGTAAACCGATGCCAAAACTCACCATCGATGGCAAGGAAGTCGAGGTCGCCCAGGGTGCGACGGTGTTGCAGGCGTGTGAGGCGGCGGGGATTGAGGTGCCGCGCTTCTGTTACCACGACCGGCTGTCGATCGCCGGAAATTGCCGTATGTGTCTGGTGGAAATTGAAAAAACGCCACCGAAACCAATTTCCTCCTGCACGTATCCCGCCGCCGAGGGGATGATCGTGCATACCGACACGCCGATGGTGCGCAATGGCCGTCGCGGCGTCATGGAATTTCTGCTGATCAATCATCCGCTGGATTGCCCGATTTGCGATCAGGGCGGCGAGTGCGATTTGCAGGACCAGGCGATGGGCTACGGCATGGATCACTCGCGGTTTGAGGAGAATAAGCGCGCCGTCAAGGACAAGGAACTCGGTCCGCTGGTGAAGACGGTGATGACGCGCTGCATCCACTGCACGCGCTGCATTCGTTTCATATCCGAGGTCGCGGGTGTGCCGGATCTGGGTGCCACCGCGCGCGGCGAGCACATGGAAGTCGGGACTTATGTTGAAAAGGCGCTGAGTTCGGAACTGTCCGCCAATATTATTGATATTTGTCCGGTCGGCGCGTTGACGGCGAAACCTTATGCGTTCGCGGCGCGGTCGTGGGAATTGACCAAGACCGACAGCATCGACGTGCTGGATGCGGTTGGCGCCAATATCCGCGTCGACACCCGCGGGCCTGAGGTGCTGCGCATTTTGCCGCGGTTGAATGAGGACGTGAACGAGGAATGGTTGGGCGATAAGTCGCGTTTCGCGCTCGACGGGTTGAAACGCAAGCGGCTCGATAAGCCCTGGGTTCGGATCGACGGGAGATTAAAACCCGCGAGCTGGCCGCAGGCGTTTGATGCGATCGCCGCGCGTTTGAAAACAACGTCTGGCGATAGGATTGGCGCCATTGCCGGCGATCTGTGCGACGCCGAAAGCATGTTGGCGTTGAAGGATTTGCTGCGGGCTTTGGGCTCCAGTAATCTCGACTGCCGGCAGGATGGCGCGCATCTGACCAACGCGCGGCGCGAATTTTATACGTTCAACAGCCAGATCGCGGGCATCGAACACGCCGATGCGATCCTCATCATCGGCTCCAACCCGCGGCGTGAGGCGCCGGTGTTGAATGCGCGCATTCGCAAGGCCTGGAGCCAGTCGAACGCGAAAATCGGTCTGATCGGGGCCGAAACGGATCTGACGTATCCGCTGACCCATCTGGGCACCGGCACCGCCGCGCTGGCGGATGGCGAGGCGTTTTTGAACGGTGCCAAAAAGCCGATGATCATTCTGGGGCAGGGGGCGTTGCAACATCCGCACATGCTCGCCGCCGCATGGGCTTTGGCCGGACGCGTGGGCGCGCTGACCGCCGCGTGGCATGGGTTCAACGTTTTGCACACCGCGGCGGCACGGGTGGGCGCGCTGGACCTCGGGTTCCTCGGTGGCAAAAGCCTTGACGCCATGATGAACGGCGGCGTTGACGTGCTGTATTTATTGGGCGCCGATGAGTTCGACACTGGCCGGATCGGCGCTTCGACCTTTGTCATTTATCAGGGGCACCACGGTGATGCGGGTGCGGCGCGCGCCGATGTCATTCTGCCGGGTGCCGCTTACACTGAAAAGCACGGCACCTATGTCAATACCGAGGGGCGGGTGCAGCGCGGCTTCATGGCGACGCATCCTTTGGGCGACGCGCGTGAGGATTGGCGGATCATTCGGGCTTTGAGCGCGCAACTCGGCCACGCGCTGCCCTATGACACGATCGAGGCAATTCGGGCGGCGTTGGAACAGGCCAATCCGGTGTTCGCCAATATTGGATTTTTGCCGCTGTTTGGCTCCACCGATATGACCGGGCCCGAGGGCGATGCCGCGGCTTTGGTGTCCGCCACGTTCGCGCCGGTCATCGCGCATTATCATCAAACCGATCCGATCAGCCGGGCCAGCCCGACCATGGCGGCCTGCGTCGCCGCCGCGGCGCCCATGCCCGCGATGGCGGCGGAATAGAACCGATGATCGATAACGTCGAATATTTCCTGCTGCATGATCCCATTGGCATCGTCATCCTGACCGTGCTCAAGACGCTGGCGATGCTGGTGCCCGTGTTGATCAGCGTCGCCTATCTCACCTACGCCGAGCGTAAGGTCATGGCGGCGATCCAGTTGCGCAAAGGGCCTAACGTCGTTGGTCCGTTTGGGTTGCTGCAACCGTTCGCCGATGCCATCAAGATGATCACAAAGGAAACGATCGTGCCTTCGGGCGCCAATCGGGTCCTGTTCATGATGGCGCCGATGCTGACCTTCATCCTGGCGATGCTCGCATGGGCTGTTATTCCGGTCACGGATGGATGGGCCATCGCCGATATCAACGTTGGCATTCTGTATCTGTTCGCCATCAGTTCGCTCGGTGTTTACGGCATCATCATCGCGGGGTGGGCGTCGAATTCCAAGTATGCGTTCCTCGGGGCGATGCGCTCGGCG
>JAYVXQ010000412.1:0-3759 GCA_043785025.1 Acetobacteraceae bacterium | reverse complement strand
CGGAGCGGCCGAAGCCGCGGCGGTCAGGCGACGAACGAGTGCCCAGAGCTCAAAGAGCGTCTGGGGCGGGTAATTCGCGTCTGCCTATACAGGGTTGCCATGGATGAGACCATGCGGGTTGGGCGGGTGACCGGTCAAGAGGAATGGCGGACGCCACGTCACACGGCGAGGCGATCGACGATCCCCCGGATGAACGCCTCGCACCGCACGAACTGGCTTTCGTCGATCCACTCGTCGGGCCGGTGCGTCTGGGGAACGAACCCCGGCCCGCACACCATGCTGGGAATGCCGGCGGGCTGGAACAGCGACCCTTCGCTGCGGAAACTGACTTTTCCCGCCGCGTCGGCGCCCGTCACCAGGCAGGCGGCGCGCGCCAGTTCGTGATCGGGAGACATCGACAAAGAGCCCAGATCCAGAGACACCTCGTAGTCAAATCCGGCCTGGTGGATTGGCAGACGCATACGCGGCGCGATGACGGTCGCGACATGGTCACGAAACCGGGCGAACTCGTGTTTCAGATCGGTCGCCGGAACGTTCCGCCACTCAAACTGAAACCGCGCCGTACTGGGCACCGTGTTTGGCATCGGATCGCAGGAGACGTCGGTCACCCGCGGCAGGGTATAGGGCGGATCGAACCCATCCTCGAACGGGCCCTCGACCGCGAGGCGCCGTTGGTCCGCCGCTAACCAGGCAATCGCCTCGGCGGCGGCGTGCACGGCGTTGATGCCGCGATGCGCCTCGCTGGAATGCGCCATGTGGCCGCGCACTGTCACCTTGACGATCATGCGGCCTTTCTGAGCGATGATGGGCCGCATGCCCGAGGCCTCGCCCACCACGCACCCATCCGGACGCAGGCCCGAGGCCGCGACATCCTCCATCAGACGGCGCGCGCCGTGATAGCCGACTTCCTCGTCATAGGTCAGGAACAGATGCACCGGGCGGGTCAGGCGGCGCGCTGTGATGTCGGGCACGGCGGCGAGCATGGCCGCCACGAACCCCTTCATGTCACAGGCGCCACGCCCGATCAGCCTTCCGTGTTCGCGGCGCGGAACAAAGGGATCGCCGGTCCAGCTCTGCCCGTCCACCGGCACCGTGTCGACATGACCGGAGAACGCGATCCCGCCCGCCTGTACCGGGCCGATCGTGGCGTGAATATTGGCTTTCAGGCCGGTCGGATCGAAGCTGAGCCGATAGGGCACGTCATGCGCGTCGAGCCACGATCGGGCGAAGTCGATCAACGGCAGATTGGGCCGGTGACTGGTGGTATCGAAGCCGATGACGCGCGACAGCATCTCGATGCCGGACATCGCCGGTCGTGACCTGACCTGCTCCATTGTGACCCTCTCCCCGCCGCGCGCGTTTACCGGTCTCGACCGGCCAATGCGGCGAGCCGCGCGGAAGGTCAATCCGGGAGAGGCGCGCATCGCAGGTGAGAACCCAGGGGGCACATCCCTGGGGTACTGGCGGTACGCGATAAAAAGCGGTCAGCCGCGGAGGGACCGCGAGACCGACCAACTTCCTCCGCCGCTTTGTTTCGCGTCCCACAGCGCCTTATGGGCGCGCCGCAACAAGGTCCGCGCATCCTCGCCATCGCCCAGAAGCCGGCTGGCGATGCCGATCGACAGCGTCAACTCCGTCTGCATCACATCGTCGGAATCCGGTGTCTCCGGCAGCGCCAAACGCCGTTCGGCCAGACCCACGGCGCGCTCGGCCGCCGTCATGTGGTCCATCGAGTCCAGCCACACCGCGAATTCATCGCCGCCGACACGCGCGACCATGTCCACCGGGCGCACCATCGCGCGCAGCAAATTCGCCGTCCGGATCAGCAGATCGTCACCCTGACCGCGCCCGTGGCTGGAATTTACCCGCCGCAAGCCATCCAGATCGACCAGCAGCATCGTCCCCGTCGCGCCATCCTGCTCCAGCCGGTCGATGTGACGGTTCACCTCGCTCAGAAAATACGACCGGTTTGGCAGACCGGTCAGCCGGTCGATCGCGGCCTCTCCCGGTCCATGCTCCAGGATCACCCGCATCAGACTGCCGACCGAAGCGGCGAAACACGTATCGCGTTCCTCCCACGCCGAACCGCCCGCGTTGCGCCACAGGGCCAATCCGCCGGGACGGTCGGGATGCAAAATCCAGGGGGCCACCAAAATCGGCCGCTTATCGGCGGCGATCGCGAAAGATGGCGAGGTCGGGCAGCGCCGCAACATCTGATGCGCGCTGCCGATCGCGTCCGGCACGCCTGGGCCCGCGTCAAATAATAAAACCGAGGCGGCATCCGGCCGCGCGATGTCAATAATGGCCGCGCCTTCCAATTTCGCCGCTTTGCGTAATTCAGCCAATGCCGCCGAAGCCATGGCGGGAAGTGCACCCTCTTCCATTCCAAATTCTCCAAATCGCGCCAGTCTGAATCGGCTGAAGCCAACGCCTGATCGCATACCGGGTGTTGCCGGCTGGTAACGTCCGCGCGGATCGGGGCATGATAAGTTCTCGCGGGCGGCGTTATTCGACCGGCGAGAGGATCGGGAAGGGAACACGATCATGCGCGCGGTTTGGTATGACCGGCAGGGGCCGGCGAACGAGGTCATCGTCACCGGCGAATTACCAACTCCCGAGCCTGGCACCGGGGAGGTTCGGGTCCGCCTGCATGCCGCGGGCGTCAATCCGTCAGACACCTATCGCCGCCGCGGCGCCGTGCCCGCCGAATATCCGCGCGTGATCCCCAGCAGCGATGGCGCCGGGATTATCGACAAAGTGGGTTCCATGGTGCCCGACCGGTGGATCGGCAAGCGCGTCTGGCTGTATAACGGCCAGCGCAATGGCCGCTGGATGGGCACGGCCGCCGAATATATCTGTCTCAACGCCGATCTGGTGACCGAACTGCCCGACCATGTCTCCTTCGCCGAGGGCGCGACTTTGGGCATCCCCGGTCTGACCGCGCATGGCTGCGTGTTCGCCGGCGGTCCGATTCAGGGCAAGATCTTGCTCGTCACCGGTGGGGCCGGCGCGGTCGGCCATTACGCCGTGCAGTTCGCCGCATGGGCTGGCGCGACGGTGATCGCGACCGTCAGCACGGACGAAAAAGCCGCGCGGGCCCGTGCCGGCGGGGCGCATCACGTGGTGAATTACCGGACTGAGGATGTGGCGGCGCGGGTCCGCGACATCACCGGCGGGGCGCTGGTGGACCACGTCGTCGACGTCGATTTCGGTGGCAATCTGGCCGCCGTCCTGGCCTCGGTGCGCGATGGCGGCTCGATCGCCTATTACGCGTCGAACGGCGCGCTCGATCCTTCCGTGCCGCTGCGCACCGTCATGGCGAAAAACCTGACCATCCGTGGTTTCGTGTTGCCGACCAGCGCGCACGCCGACCGCAAGCGGGCGCAGACCGACATGGCGCGCTTCATCGCCACCCCTGGCCGGATCCTGTCCGTCGACGGCGTCTTCCCTTTACACCAAACCGCCGCGGCGCATCTGTCGGTCGAGCAAGGCGGCAAGACCGGCACCGTCGTCATCGAACCCCATCTGTAAGCAGGAGTTTTCAGTATGTCCGATCCCTCTCTGGCTTTGATCGTCGGCGGCAATCGCGGCATCGGCCTTGGCGTCGTCACGGAATTGCTGCGCGCCGGCTGGTCTGTCATCGCCACCGCCCGCCATCCGGCGAACGCCAAGGCCCTGAACGGTCTGGCCTCCGAGCATCCTGGCCGCCTGTCGATCCTGAGCCTGGAAATGAACGACCCCGCCAGCCTCGACGCGTTC
>JAYVXQ010000411.1:0-3764 GCA_043785025.1 Acetobacteraceae bacterium | reverse complement strand
GCCAGTGATCCGCTGCGCACCGCGACGAACAATGGAAATCCGAGACGGCCCAATGTTGGAAACGTATCCTCGGAGGCGCCGGCGATGCGGATTGGCGGATGCGGCGATTGGAATAGGCGCGGCACCGCGCGGACGTCGTTAAATTTGTGAAACTTTCCATCGAACGAGAACCGCGTTTGCGTCCAGGCGAGGCGTAACACTTCCAGCGTTTCATAGAACCGGTCGCGGCTTTCCGCGTAGGGAACACCATAGGCCTGATACGACGCCGGATTGCCGCTGCGTCCCACACCCATCAGCAACCGGCCCCGGCTGATCTGATCGACGGTCGCGGTTTCCTCCGCCAAACGTAACGGATGCGTCAATGGCGGCACCTGCGCGCCGGTGCCTAATTTCAGCCGTGTCGTTCGCGACGCGACGGCGGCCAGCACGGTCAGCGGCGCGCTCATGACCGAACGTTCCGCCTGCTGATGGATTTCCGCGAGCCAGACGGCGTCGAGCCCCCAGGCTTCGGCGCGCACGACCTGATTCAATCCCATCGCGAAGACATCGGCGTCGGATTGTCCGGGCACCTGACGATGAAATTCGTGATATACCCGGATCATTCAGAAATCCGGTATTGTTTTGGTTTCGCGCCCGCCGCCACGCCAACCCTGGGCGCGTATACCCGGATTTCTCCGAAACCCAGGTATCCTTTTGGTTCTGCGCCCGCCGCCACACCAACCCTGGGCGCGTATACCCGGATTTCTCCGAAACCCAGGTATACCAGCCAATTTCCATAATCACTGTCTTACGGAGACGCGCCGGGTTTGGCCAGTCCGGCCTTTCCGCTTATTCTGGGATTTTGGAGGGTCTGGTCGATGCGGTTCGGTCTGTTCGGCAGCGCGGCGGCGCGACGTGGCGGCGACGAGTTTGACAGCGCCGAGGGATTTCGCGATTTCATCGCCTACAACATCGAAGCCGAGGCTCTGGGCTTCCACGGCACGTTCGTCGTCGAGCATCATTTCACCGGGTTCGGGCAGGTCTCCGCCACGCTCAATCTGCTGACCTGGCTGGGTGCCCGCACCACCACGCTGCGCCTCGGCACCGCCGTGATCGTGCTGCCCTGGCACAATCCCGTGCTGCTGGCGGAACAGGCCGCGACGTTGGATTTATTATCGGGCGGACGCCTCGATTTCGGCATCGGAACGGGATACCGCTACAACGAATTCGCTGGTTTCGATATCGGCATGGAGGAAGCGCGGGAGAAATTCGAGGAGTCGATCGGCGTTATTCTGAAATCCTGGACCTCAGAAGATCGCTTTTCGCATCACGGCAAATATTGGACGTTCAACGATATCGTCGTCGAGCCGCCGCCGTTTCGAAAGCCGCATCCGGTTGTCTGGATGGGTGCGGGCAGCGAGCGCTCGATCCGCGACGTCGCGCGCCGCGGGTTCAATCTTCTTTTGGGCCAATACGCGTCACCCGCCGATGTCGCGCATAATATCGCGGTGTTTCGCGAGGCGGTCGAGGCATCGGGACAGGTCTGGGACCCGATGCGGGTTGGCGTCACGCGCGCGTTTTTCGTCGCTGAATCGGAACGGGAACGCGATGAAGCGCTGGAACGCCGACTCGCCAACCGGGTCCGGCAATTGAAACTCGCGACCGCGCCAGACGGGACGGTACTTGGCGGACCGGATCGCGCCAGCGGTGATCCCAACGAGATCAACGTCAACAGCGCGATCCATGGCGCGCCTGAACAAATCGCCAGCAAATTGCACGCGCTGGAGGCCGCGGGCGTGGGTTATGTGCTGATCAATGGCGGCGGATCCGGCGGCGGCGAGCGGGGCTTGCGCAGCCTGCGCCGCTTCGCGCGTGAGGTGATGCCAGACTTCATGGCTCGACCGACCGCGCGGGCCGCCGAATAACGCCAGGCCGGCCTCTTCCCCCGCGCGGGCAAATGGGCGACCCTGAGCCACTGACCCAAACGGAGGAAACAAACATGGCGAAAGTCACGGGTGCCGCGATCATGGCACGGGCGTTGAAAGATCAAGGTGTTGAATACATGTTCGGCATCGTCGGCTTCCCGGTGCAGCCGATCGCGCGCGAGGCGCAAAAGGCCGGCATCAAATATTATGGCTGCCGCAACGAACAATCCGCGTCTTACGCCGCCGCCGCCGTCGGGTATATGACCGGACGCCCAGGCGCGGCTTTGGTTGTGTCGGGTCCTGGCGTGGTGCACGGCCTCGCGGGGCTCGCGAACGCCAAGGAAAACTGCTGGCCGATGATCCTGATCGGTGGTGCCTCCTCCGTGAAACAGAATGGCATGGGCGCTTTCCAGGAAGAGCGTCAGGTGATGATCGCCACCCCGTTCTGTAAATTCGCACACGCCGTCGAGCATCCGCATCGCATTCCGTTCTATGTCGAAATGGCCGTGCGCAATTCCATCTATGGACGTCCCGGAGCGTGCTACCTCGACATGCCCGACGACATCATTCTCGGTGAAGCCGAGGAAGACACCATCCACTATCCCGCGCGCTGCGCCGAGCCGCCGCGCATGACGGCGCCTGACGAATCCATCCAGCAGGCGTTGAACGTTCTGGAATCGGCGAAAAATCCGCTGGTCATCGTCGGCAAGGGCATGGCCTGGTCGCGCGCCGAGGACGAGGTCCGCGCCTTCGTCGAACGGACCGGCGTGCCGTTCCTCGCCTCGCCGATGGGCAAGGGCGTCATGGACGACAATCATCCATTATCGGTTGGTGCCGCGCGCAGCCACGCGCTGCAGGAAGCCGACGTGATCGTGCTGATGGGCGCGCGATTGAACTGGATCATGCATTTCGGACTGCCGCCGCGCTTCAACAAGAACGTTCGGATCGTGCAACTGGACATCTCGCCCGAGGCGATCAGCCAGAACGTCCCCGCCGAGGTGGCGCTGGTCGGGGATGGCAAGGCCATCGTGGGTCAGATGAACAAGGCGTTGGAAAGCCGCCAGTGGTTCTATCCGAAGGAAACCGCCTGGCATAAAGTGATCGCGGAAAAATCCGCCGCGAACGCGAAACAAGTGCAAAGCATGATCGACGACGATTCGGCACCGACGAATTACTATCGCGCGTTCCGCGACATCAGCCCCTGGATCCCCGACAACGCGATCATCATTGGCGAAGGCGCCAACACGATGGATATCGGACGTACGCAAATGCCGAACAAGGGCGCGCGCGAACGGCTCGACGCGGGATCATACGGGACGATGGGGATCGGCATGGGATTCGTGCTCGCCGCCGCCGCCGTGCATCCGGATCGGCCGATCATTTCGGTGTCGGGCGACTCGGCGATCGGCTTCTCCGGGATGGAAATGGAAACGGTCTGCCGCTTCAAAATGCCGGTGAAGATCATCGTGCTGAACAATGGCGGCATCGGCGGCGGCGCCGAGGCATTGCCGGACAACCCGCTGGAAGCGCTGCCCGGCCATCTGACCGTCGCCGCCCGCTATGACAAAATGATGGAAGCGTTCGGCGGTAAGGGCTTCTTCGTCACGGATCCGAAAGATCTGAAAGCGGCTCTGGACGCGGCCATGGCTTATAAGGGTCCGGCACTGATCAACGTCGTGTTGCATCACGCCGCCGGGCGCAAACCGCAACAATTCGGCTGGCACACCAGCTGACTGACTTGCACGGCCTGGGCCATCATGGTCCAGGCCGATTGTCCGCGGCCCAATCCGGAGCGATCTCGTGACGACGATCGCGACCTGGATCATCACCGGCCCTGTGTTCCCCGTCATTTTATTTTCC
>JAYVXQ010000410.1:0-3782 GCA_043785025.1 Acetobacteraceae bacterium | reverse complement strand
GCTATTCATCGCTGCTGTCGCTGCTGCGGATGCCGTTCACCGAATTGAAAATCGATCGTTCGTTCGTTGTCGCCTGCCACACCGATCCCGAGGCGTGGAAGATCGTGCGCGCCACGGTGTCGCTGGCCCGTGAGTTGGGCATGCGCGTGGTGGCGGAGGGGATCGAGAATGAGGATCTGTCGGACCGGTTGCGCGATGCGGGTTGCGACATTGGTCAGGGCTGGTTCTTTGGCCGGCCGATGACGGCGGACGCGACCTCGGGCTGGATCAGTCCTTCGCCGCGGGCGGTTGAGGCCTCGGCGAAGGAACTCGCGATTACGTAAGATGGATTAACCGGCCGGGCGGGGTAGTTTCGGCGGCAGATCGATCCGCAGGGACAATTCTTTCAGGCGCGCGGGGGGCACTTCGGCGGGCGCGCCCATCAGCAGATCCTCGCCCTGCTGATTGAGCGGGAACAGAATGACCTCGCGGATGTTTGGCTCGTCGGCCAGCAGCATGACCATGCGGTCGATGCCGGGGGCGGAGCCGCCATGCGGGGGGGCGCCATAGCGGAAGGCGTTCAACATGCCGCCGAAGCGGGCTTCCACGTCCGCGGGCGAATAGCCGGCGATGGCGAAGGCCTTCAGCATGATGTCCGGGCGATGATTGCGGATGGCACCGGATGACAGCTCGATCCCGTTGCAAACGATATCATATTGCCAGGCCTTGATGGTCAGCGGATCCTGGGTTGTCAGCGCTTCCAACCCGCCTTGCGGCATGCTGAAGGGGTTGTGGCTGAAGTCGATCTGTTTGGTTTCCTCGTTCATCTCGTACATCGGGAAATCGGTGATCCAGCAGAAGCGGAAGGCGTTTTTTTCCGACACATCGAGTTCCTCGGCGATGCGGGTGCGCACGAGGCCGGCGAATTTCTCGGCGATGTCTTTTTTGCCGCCGACGAAGAACACGGCGTCGCCGGCTTGCAGGCCGCAATCGGCGCGGATCGCCTCGGCGCGGTCGGGTTCAAGGTTGCGGGCGATCGGGCCTTTCGGACCCTCGGCGTCGAAGGTGATGTAGCCCAAACCGCCCAGGCCCTCGGCGCGGGCCCATTCGTTGAGTTTGTCGAAGAAACTGCGTGGTTGGCCCCCGGCGCCCGGGGCGGGGATGGCGCGGACGATCCCGCCCGAGGCGGCGATGCGGGCGAACAGGCCGAAGCCGGAGCCGGCGTAATGCGCGGTTACGTCACGAATTCGCAACGGATTGCGCAGATCCGGTTTGTCGGAGCCGTATTCGAGCATCGCGGCATCGTAAGGAATGCGCGGAAATGGCGCGGGGGTGACGGCGCGGCCCTCGCCAAATTCCTGAAACACGCCCGCCATCACCGGCTCGATCGTTTCGAACACGTCATCCTGTGTCACATAGCTCATTTCGAAGTCGAGTTGATAGAATTCGCCGGGGGAACGGTCGGCGCGCGACGCCTCATCGCGGAAACAGGGCGCGATCTGGAAGTATTTGTCGAAGCCGGCGACCATCAACAGTTGTTTGAACTGCTGCGGGGCCTGCGGCAGAGCGTAGAACTTGCCGGGATGATTGCGCGCGGGGACCAGAAAATCACGGGCGCCCTCGGGGCTGGAGGCGGTCAGGATCGGCGTTTGATATTCCAAAAACCCCTGCTCGATCATGCGGCGGCGGATCGAGGTGATGACGTTGGAGCGCAGGATCATGTTGCGGTGCAGCTTCTCGCGACGGAGGTCGATGAAGCGGTAGCGCAGGCGGATGTCCTCGGGGAATTTCTCATCGCCGGCGACCTGCATCGGCAGCACCTCGGCGGCGGATTGCAGCACCATCTCGGCGACGCGCAATTCGATTTCGCCGGTTGGCAGCTTCGCGTTCAGCGTGCCCGTCTCACGCGCGACGATGGTGCCGGTGACGGTGAGGACGCTTTCGGGACGCACCGCTTCGATCGCGGCGAAGGCCGGGGAGCCGGCGGCGAACACGCATTGGGTGATGCCGTAATGATCGCGCAGATCGATGAACAGCAGGCCGCCATGGTCGCGTTTGGCGTGAACCCAGCCGGACAGGCGGGCGGTGGCTCCGGCATCGGTCAGGCGAAGCGCGCCGCAGGTGTGGGAGCGATAGGGGTGCGAGCCGCGGGAAGACGCCATTGAGAACCGGATCCTGATCGTGGTGAACGGCGAACAGAAGACAGCGGCGACGGCGGAGGTCAAGCGGGAACGGCGAGCGTAGGAAGAATTCAGGGCGCTGCCCTGGGACCCGCCAAGAGGCTCTGCCTCTTGGCTCTCCGCCAAAGGGCATGGCCCTTTGGGATCTGTCCATTTTGCTCCCGTGATGAAGGAGGGTCATCGGTGACGTTTCAATGTCCGTGGTGCCCTCCTTCATCACGGGAGCAAAACTCACGGGATCCAAGGGTTATCGCCCTTGGCGGAGGTCCAGAAGGCCCAATGGACCCTGGGCTTTCTGGTGGGGTCTGGGGTAGAACCCCGGTTCTTCCTTCACCCGATCACCCCGCCTTGCCCTCCGGCCGCGGCGGGCCGATGATTTATCCAAATGACCCCCGGGGAGACCACCATGAAAATCGAGGCGGCGATTTTTCGCGAATTGCATCAACCTCTCACGATCGAAACGATCGATATCGACGCGCCGCGCGGACGCGAGGTGCTGGTGCGAACCGCCGCGACCGGCGTGTGCCACAGCGATCTGCATGTGGTGGACGGTCTCAGCCGCTACAACCTCGACCGGCCGTTCGTGCTGGGACATGAGGGCGCGGGCGTCGTGGAAGCCGTGGGCGATGACGTCACCCATGTGCGCAAGGGCGATCACGTGGTGGCCTGCCTGTCGGGATTTTGCGGCACCTGTCCGCAATGTCTCAGCGGGCATCCGAACGTGTGCACTGGCGGGGTCGTCGGCCGCGCGGATCGGGTGAGCCAAAACGGGCAGCCGTTTCAACAATTCGCGAATATCGGGAGTTACGCGTCGCATATGCTGCTGCACGAGAACTCGCTGGTGCGGATCGACGCGGATATTCCGCTGGATCGCGCGGCGCTGGTCGGGTGCGGGGTGTTGACGGGCGTGGGTGCCGCGTTGCGCAGCAGCGGGCTGCAAGCGGGCCAGACCGTGGCGGTGTTCGGCTGTGGCGGCGTCGGCCTGTCGATCGTGCAGGGGGCGCGGATCGGGGGCGCGCGGCGGATCATCGCGGTGGATCAGTTCGACTCGAAACTGGAGATGGCCAAAGCGGTGGGCGCCACGCATACGGTCAACGCGAAACAGGACGATCCGGTCAAGGCAATTCGGGCGCTGACGCAGTCTTTGGGTGTCGATCACGCGTTCGAGGCGGTGGGTCTGTCGAGCCTGTGCCGGCAGGCGATCGAGAGCCTCGCCGTGCGCGGCACCGCGACGATCGTGGGCGTGCTGCCCGCCGATGCGACGATCGAATTTCCCTGGCTGGCGATCCGGCCGGAATGCCGGGTGCAGACCTCGCGGATGGGATCGAACCAATTCCGCGTCGACATTCCCAATTATCTGGAGTTTTACAAGCAGGGGCGGTTGGACCTCGACTCGATGATCTCGCGGCGCGGCCGTCTGGGCGACATCAACGAGGCGTTCCGGGCGATGAAAGCGGGTGAGGTCGCCCGGACCGTGTTGATGTTCGATTGAGATTTAGAGCATCATCCGACCAGGTGGCCACACCTGATCGGATAAAGATGCTCGCCAAAACAAATCGTTGGAGCGGGTTCCGTGAGCCAACGCGATCGGAAACCGCGATCACTGATCAGACCTCATCCATA
>JAYVXQ010000409.1:0-3785 GCA_043785025.1 Acetobacteraceae bacterium | reverse complement strand
AGGCGTTTTCGGTCGGGTTCGGCAAGGTGATCGCCGGCTGGGTTGACCGGCGCGGGACGCAATGGCGCATCTCGATTTTGCCGTTGGGCGGCTATGTGAAGCTGCATGGGCAGGAGCGGCCGGAGGATGTTTCCGACGAAGTACGCGCCAGCTGGCGTCCGGGCGAGACGTTCCATGAAAAACCGGTGCTGTCGCGCGCGATCATTGTCGCGGCGGGGCCGGCGGCGAATTTCGTGCTGGCGGCGGTGCTGTTCGCGTTCTTGTTCCTGACCGTCGGCCGTCCGGTGACCGTCCCGGTGATCGGCGAGGTGCTGCCCAACGGCGCCGCGGCGCGCGCGGGTCTGATGGTGAAGGATCGGATCGAGGCGATCGACGGCGCGCCGACCCGCACGTTCGAGGATATTCAGCGCATCGTCACCGCACGGCCGGTGGAGACGCTGACGGTGACTGTCTCACGCGACGGCGCGCGCAAGGATTTCCCCGTGGTGACCGAGGCGCGGGATGTCAAAGGCAAGCGGGTGGGCCTGTTGGGCATTCGCGGCGGCGCGGTTGAGTATCAGCCGGTGGGCGTGGTGGAGGCGGTGACCGGTGGGGTCGCGCAGACCTGGACCGTGACGGTCGAGACGTTCAAGGGCCTCGCCGAGATGATTTCGGGTCAGCGCGGCACCGAGGAATTGGGCGGACCGCTGCGGATCGCGCAATTATCGGGGCAGGTCGCGGAATCCGGGATTTCCAATCTGCTGATGTTCATCGCGGTGCTGTCGGTCAATCTGGGGTTGATCAATTTGCTGCCGATCCCGGTGTTGGATGGCGGGCATTTACTGTTTTACGCCGTGGAGGGGCTGTTCCGGCGGCCCCTGCCCAGACGGGCGCAGGAATATGGGTTTCGGGCGGGGATCGCGCTTTTGGCGGGGTTGTTTATTTTCGCGACCTGGAATGATTTGTCGCATATCGGGCTGTTTAAGTGGGTGTTTGGGTTGATTGGGTGAAGGCTGGGGTTGCACCCCAGACCCGGCCAGGAGGGCGCCGCCCTCCTGGACGGGTCCAGGGTGGAACCCCGGCCGCTGTATGGCGCGGCGTGGCGCCACCGGCTATTGTCCTTTCGCGACTCGCGTGGTTCCACGCGGTTATCGCGCGCGATGCGGCCCAAGGGTTCGCGACAGGGGGAGACCAGCGGGTTGCAACACGGTTTTGTCACGCGGCTTTCGGCCGCAGGTCTGCTGTCTCTGATTATGGCGCTTGCTCCAACGGGGAACGGTTTCGCGCAATCGGCGCCCCCGCGTGGGGGCCGTCCCGCCGCGCCTCCGGCTGCCGTGCCCGCCATCCGGCCAGCCTCTGGAACGATCCAGGCGATCACCATCGTCGGCAATCAACGGATCGAGGCGGGCACCATCCGGTCCTATATGCTGGTGCGGCCGGGCGACGGGTTCGATCCCGACAAGCTGGACCGCAGCCTCAAGACGCTGTTCTCCACCGGCCTTTTCAAGGACGTGCAACTGACGCGTCAGGATGGCGCGCTGGTCGTGACCGTGGTGGAAAACCCGGTCGTCAACAAAGTCGCGTTCGAGGGCAATAAGAAACTCAGCGACGATCAGATCCGCGCCGAGGTGCAGACCCGTCCGCGCGCCGTGTTCACGCCGGGAATGCTGGAGGCGGATAAGCAGAAGATCCTCGATCTGTATTCCAAGAAGGGTAATTTCGACGTCTCGGTGGAGCCCAAAATTATCCGCGAGGACCAGAATCGCGTCGATGTGGTGTTCCAGATCGCCGATGGCTCGACGTCTTTGATCAGCAAGATCGCCATCGTGGGCAACCGCGCGTTCAGCGAGAGCCGGCTGCAGGAAGTGATCAATTCGCGGGAGTCGCGCTGGTGGCGGTTCCTGTCGAGTTCGGATCAATACGAACCGGAAAAGCTGAACTACGACAAGGAATTGCTGCGCCGTTTCTATGAAAAGAACGGTTACGCCGATGTGCAGATCGTCAATGGCACGGCGGAGTTGTCGCCGGACCGCCGAGGGTTCTTCGTCACCTACACGGTGAAGGAGGGCGAGCGGTATGTTCTGGGGCCGGTGACCATCAACTCGGCGATCAAGGGTCTGTCGGGCGAGGACCTGCGCCCGGTGATCGAGATCGCGCAAGGCGACCGGTTTGACGGGGACGCGATCATCCGCGCCGCCGACGCGATCGAAACGGCGGTGCATAATCGGGGTTACGCGTTCGTCGACGTGAAGCCGCGGTTGAAGAAGAACCCGGAGAAGCGGACCGTCGATGTGCTGTTCGACGTGGGCGAGGGGCCGCGGGTTTATATCGAGCGGATCGACATCACCGGCAACACGCGCACCAAGGACAAGGTGATCCGGCGCGAATTCCGCCTGTCGGAGGGCGATGCGTTCAACGCCGAGCTGATCCGGCGCACGCGCCAACGGCTGAGCGATCTGGGGTATTTCAACGGCGTCGACATCACGACGGCGCAGGGCACGGCACCGGACCGGGCGATCATCACCACGCGCATCGCTGAGAAAGCCACCGGCGAACTCAGCTTCGGCGGTGGCTACTCGTCAGACGCGGGCGCGTTGCTGGATATCGGCCTGTCGGAGCGGAACCTGGTCGGCACCGGCATCAACGCCAGCATCAACGGCGTGCTGGCGCAGAAGCGCAGCTCGGTGAATTTGTCGATCACGGATCCGTATTTCCTCGACCGCAACCTGGTCGCGGGCTTCGATCTGTTCCTGATCCAGACGAATTTTCTGGGCACTGAACCGTATAACGAGCGGCGGTTGGGTGGCGCGTTGCGCATCGGCTATGACTTCAATGAACACTTGCGCCAGGTGTGGAGTTATTCGCTGGTTAAGCGGCAGGTGTTCGACGTCGCGGCGGGGGCCAGTAACCTGATCCTGAACGAGGCGGGGACGACTTTGCTGTCGCAGGTCAGTCAGATCCTGACGATCGATTATCGCGACAGCCGGCTGTTCCCGCATAAGGGATGGGCGATCGATCTCAGCACGGATTACGCCGGATTGGGCGGCAGCGTGGCGTTCATCCGCAACACCGTGGCGGGCGCCTATTATATTCCGCTGGAGCGCTATCTGGACGACGATCAATGGGGCATTCGGATCAGCGCCACGGTCGGCTACATGCACGAATTGCCACACGGCAAGGACCTGATCATCGATCGGTATTTTCTGGGCGGCGACAATCTGCGCGGCTTTCAGACCGGTGGCGTGGGTCCGCATGACAGTCTGACCAACGATCCATTGGGCGGACGCTTTTTGTGGACGCAGTCGAGCGAGCTGCGCTTTCCGCTGCCGGGCATTCCCAAGGATATCGGCCTGACGGGCCGGACCTTCGTCGATGTCGGCGCGCTGACACAGGGCAATTTTCCGGCGGGCACGTGCGCCAATTGCAAAGTCATCAGCCTCGTGCAATCCAGCGCGCCACGGGTCGGCGCGGGCGTGGGCGTATCGTGGAAAACGCAGTTCGGGTTGATCAACGTCGACCTCACGCCATTTGTGATCAAGCAGGCGCATGATCAGACGCAGATATTCCGGTTTGGCTTCGGGACGAGGTTCTAGTGGTGCATATTCAACGAGATGCCGCGCGGTTTGCTTTGGCTCTGGCGATCGCGGCGCTTCCCATGACGGTTCAGGCCCAGGGACAGGCGCAGGGACAGGGGGGGAGTGGGTGGTTCGTGCCGGAGCAGGGGAAGCCGGGGACGGCTCCCGCGAAGCCGGTGGCGCGTCCGCCCGCGCCGGCGCCCCGCCCTCAGATTCCGGGTCCCCAGGGGC
>JAYVXQ010000408.1:0-3787 GCA_043785025.1 Acetobacteraceae bacterium | reverse complement strand
ACCGCTTTGACAACCTGAGCTTCGTCGCCGCCGCCGCTTATGCGACTCTCGACACGGGCGTTGGCACCGTGACCGCCGCCGTCGACTACATTGGTGGTGCGTTGAACGGTCAGTTGTCGATGCGTCCGACCGGTGGTGCTTCCGAGAACGCGATCGTGACGGGTCTTCTGTACCGTAACGGTCCGATCACTCTGGGCACCGAAGTTGGCTTCGTCGAATCTCAGGGCTCCAACTCGCTGACCGGTGTGTCGCAGCGTAAAGAGTTCGAGTTCGCGATTGGTGGTAACTACAACCTGGCGCCCGGCCTGTTTCTGGTCGCCGAGTACATGTACACGTATCGCCATCAGGGTGGCTTCGACTTCGTGAGCGGTGCGAACGGCGCTGGCTCTACCGGCATTGCCGGTACCGCGTCGTTCCGGGCTGGTAAGACGGTTGACGCGCATGGTCAGGGACTTTTGTTCTCGACCGTCGTCAGCTGGTAATCTCCGTCAAAGTCTGACGAACGGAAGCGGCGGGGGATATTCCTCCGCCGTTTTCTTTTGGGTCGGTCGGATCGGTTGGGAGGCGGTGCTTGGCGATCAGGGTGCGCCGGGGTAGAAGCCAGCCGAATGGCGGTAACCTGGGATGCGCGAGTCGATGGTTCTGAAGCAGGGTGCGGGAAAACGGGTCTCGGATTTTCTGATGTTCGCGGCTGTCGCGGCGGTCTTGGCCGGGTGCGGCTATGCGAAGCCGAACCCGACGGATCCTTCGTATAAGGGCCAGGGTGGGCCGAACGATCCATTCTCGAACAATCTTGGCGGCGAAGGCGGGTTGCTGACGCTGGGTAACGCCAAAACGCGGCCCGATGCGGCCGGCGGTGGTGGGGCCGGGATTGGGGTCAACGCGTTCCTTTGGCGCGGCGCGCTGGATACGCTGAGCTTCCTGCCGTTGACCTCGGCCGATCCGTTCGGAGGCGTGATTATCACGGACTGGTATACGCCCGCCGATGCGGTGGGAGAACGTTTCAAAGCGACGGCTTATATTCTGGGCCGCGAGCTGCGCAGCGATGGGATCCGCGTCAGCGTGTTCCGCCAGGTGGCACAGGGTGGACGCTGGGTTGACGCACCGGTGAACTCGGTTGTGCCGGGCGAGTTGGAGAACAAAGTTTTGGAGCGCGCGCGGCGGCTGCGTGAACAGGCCGCCGGACGGGGTTGATCCCGGCGCGGGCGTTATCCCAGGAACTTCGCCAGTTTGCCGATCGGTGTGCCGAGAACGGTGTCATCGCGCATGACGACGTTGCCGCGGACGATCACCGAGATGGGCCATCCGGTGATGTCCATGCCGGCGAAGGGCGTCCATCCGCAAGGTGAAACGATCCACGATTCTTCAATGCGGCGTTTCGCTTTCATGTCGACGAGGGTGAAGTCGGCGTCATAGCCCGCGGCGATGCGGCCCTTGCCGACCAATCCATAAACACGCGCCGGTCCCGCGCACATCAGATCGACCATGCGGGCGAGCGGCAGGCGGCCCGCGTTCACGTGGTTCAACATCACCGGCACCAAAGTTTGCACCCCGGTCAGGCCCGCTGGGCAATCGGGCCAGGGCAGCATCTTTTTGTCGCGAGGATGCGGCGCGTGGTCGGAGCCGATGGTGTCCACCGTGCCGTCATTGATCGCGGCCCATGCCGCGTCCATATGGCGTTGTCCGCGGATCGGCGGGTTCATGACGCCGAAGCCTTTCAACCGCTCGTAACAATCGGGTGCGACCTGCGTCAGGTGGTTCACCAGCATCTCACACGTCGCGATATCGCGAAAATCCTTGAGGTAGTCGAGTTCCTGCGCCGTCGACACATGCAGGATGTGGGCGGGACGGCCGGTTTTCCGGGCGAGCGCCATGAGGCGCCTGGTGCCGAGAAACGCGCATTCCTCATCGCGCCATTCCATGTGAAACGCATAGGGATCGCCGGATTTATACATCGGCTTGCGGGCTTGCAGGCGGTACTCGTCCTCGCTGTGATAGGCGATGCGGCGGCGTCCGGAACGCATGACTTTTTCCAGGTTCTCGTCATCCTCGACCATCAGATCGCCGGTTGAACTGCCGGCGAAGATTTTAATGGCGCAGGCGCCGCGGGATAATTCGAGGCTGGCGAGTTCGGGGATGTTGGTTTTGGTGCCGCCGACGTAAAGCCCCATGTCGCACCACGCGACATCCTCGACGTATTTCTGTTTCCAGGCCAGTTTTTCCGCGTCGACGATGGATGGGCTGGTGTTGGGCATGTCGAAGACGGCGGCCAGTCCGCCAAGGACGGCGCCCTTGGTGCCCGTCGGGATCGTTTCGACGGCGGCGTCGCCGGGATCGCGCAGATGGACATGCGGGTCGATGAGGCCGGGCAGGACGTGCAGGCCGCTGGCATTGATGGTCGCCTCGGCGGTCGCGGACGGGCTGGCGCCGATGGTGACGATGCGGCCGTTCCGGACGCCGATATCCACGCGATCCTGAGCCCAGGGCAGGACGCAAATGCCGTTCCGGATCAAAAGATCGTAGTGGTTGGTCATCGCCTGTCTCCCGCTGCGGCGGGAAATTGAGACAGGCGTGGCGCGGTTACAAGCCCCTTATGGGTTCAGACCTTGACCAGGGGGCAGGCGCCCTCGGACAGCGGCCGCCAGGCTTCCTCGGCCGGCGTGGTGGTGACCAGCTTATAGATGTCCCATTCGTGCTTGCTTTCGGAGGGCTTCTTCACCTCGAACAAATGCACGGGATGCATTTTGCGGCCGTCTTCGCGGATCCGGCCGGGACCGAAACAATCATCGTCGGTGGGCATGGCTTTCATCTGGGCCACGGTGGCGGCGCCGCCGCGTTTGGCTTCCGCCGCGCCCATCGCCTGGACGGCTTTGAGATAGTGCATGGTGCAGGAGTAATTGCCGGCCTGGGACATGTTGGGCCAGAGGGTTACTTTGCTTTTGACACGATTTTGGAACGAGCGGGTGCGGTCGTTCAAATCCCAGTAATAGGTTTCTGAAAGCCGTAGGCCCTGAGCGGTTTCCAGGCCGAGGGAATGAACGTCCTGAGAATAGCCGATCAGCGCGGCGAGAGTCATGGACTTTTGCACACCGAACTCGTGCGCCTGTTTCACGATATTGATCAGATCGCTACCGGCGCCGGAGATGCCGAGAATTTTGGCGCCTGAGGCTTTCGCCTCGACCAGGGGGCCGGAGAAATCCGAGGTTTCGGGGAAAGGATAGAGGCGGGCACCGATAATTTTGCCGCCATTGGCTTCGACGAAGCGGGTGGTGTCGCGTTGGAACGCGAGTCCGGCGGCGTAATTGGGGGTGATGAAGAACCACGTGTCGCCGCCGGCTTTGACCATGGCGCCACCGGTGGAGCGGGCTTCCATATATGTATCGTACACCCAATGGATTGTATTCGGCGTGCAGGATTTGCCGGTGAGATCCGAGGTCGCGGTACTGGTCGGAATGAATATCTTGTTACGCTCCTTACAGATCGCGCTGATGGCCAGCGCGACGGCGGAGGAGGCGCCATCCTGGATCAAATCGACTCCGTCCTGATCGATCCATTGTTTGGTGATCGCGGCGCCGATGTCGGGTTTGTTCTGGTGGTCGGCGGTCAGAACTTCGACATCGAAGCCGCCCGCGGCGAATTCCTGAATGGCCTGACGCGTGCAGGCGATGCTGGTGGGGCCGTTGACGTCGCGGTAAGGGCCGGATTGATCGTTGATGACGCCGATGCGGATCACGGGTTTCGCCTGGGCGCGCGCGGGTTGAATTGGGGCGACGGCGGCGGCGGCCAG
>JAYVXQ010000407.1:0-12086 GCA_043785025.1 Acetobacteraceae bacterium | reverse complement strand
GATTTGGTCAGGTCGTCATAGGCTTTCAGACGGATCATCAGCGCCTCCATCTGACGCAGCGGGATCATGTTCGGCCCGTCACTGGGTGCCGCGTCCGGGTTCTGGTGGGTTTCGATGAACACGGCGGCGACCCCGACGGCGACGGCGGCGCGGGCCAGGATCGGCGCGAACTCCCGCTGGCCGCCCGACGACGCGCCCTGGCCGCCGGGCTGTTGCACGGAATGGGTGGCGTCGAACACGACGGGGTAGCCGGTGCGCGCCATGATCGGCAAAGCGCGGAAATCGGAGACCAGGGTATTATACCCGAAGCTGGCGCCACGCTCGCACAGCAGGATGTTCTCGTTGCCGGTGCTGGCGATTTTCGCGGCGACATGCGCCATGTCCCAGGGGGCGAGGAACTGGCCTTTCTTGACGTTGATGGCGCGGCCGGTCTCGCCCGCCGCCAGCAGCAGGTCGGTCTGGCGGGAGAGGAAGGCGGGGATTTGCAGCACGTCCACGGCCTCGGCGGCCGGGGCGCAGTGTTCCGCGGTGTGGACGTCGGTCAGCACGGGCAGGCCGGTGCGCTCGCGGATTGCGGCGAGAATGGCGAGGCCCGCCGCCATGCCGACACCGCGCGCGGCGGTCGCACTGGTGCGGTTGGCTTTGTCATAGCTGGATTTGTAGATGACCGGGATGCCGGTGGCGCGGGACAAAGCGGCGAGAGCGTCGGCCATTTCGAAGGCATGGGCTTTTGACTCGATCTGGCAGGGGCCGGCGATGAGGACGAAGGGCTTGTCGTTGGCGATCTCGATCGCGCCGACCCGCACCGGTCGCGGTTTCACTGTGTCCATAATTCACCTGCGCTTCTGGCGTTTGGAGTGGCGGCATACCAGCAGATGGGGAGGATTGGCCACATGCGCGTGTCTCATGGGCCACTATGGGGGGTTTGGCGGTCGAATTAGGAAAATAGAGCTTTTTGTGGTGGTAAAGCAGGGAAGAATTCGGCTGGTGTGCACCTCGGGGCAAGAATTCCGCCACCCTGGGTTGTCATGAAAGGGGTGGGCCTGCTAGCGCGATGGGGCTGGATTTCAGAACCTCGCGGGCGAACCATCGATGCGTTTGAAGCGGATACTGACGCCGACCCTGTTCTTGGCTGTGGCTATTTTGTCACCCTTCGCATCGTCTCCGGGATGGGCCGCGCCTTCGGTGGGCGGGCCTGAGGCGCCGCCGCGTTTGGGCGCGATCGGGGGCGCGCGGTCGCTGTTCGCGCCAGCTCCGGTCGGGGCCCTGATGCCGGTTCCCGGGATGCCGCGGATTATGCCTTCGGGTCCGCCCACGGTCTTGTCGCTAGGCGGGGAAATCGTGTCGCCGCGTGGCGCGTTGCCTGGTGCGCCATTTGGAGTGCCATCTGGGATGCCATCTGGGGTGCCATCTGGGGCGTTGTCGATCGCTCCGGCTGGGGCTCCGCCTGGGGCTCCGGTGGCGTTGCCTCTGGTGTCGATGAAAGCCCGCAAACCCTTCGGCAATTTGGTCGCGTCGCCCTGGTATGTGGATGATCAAACGGCGTGGACGCCGGCGCCGATCCCGGTGCCCGAGTCGCTACGCGTCGACGGCATTCTGCAATGCGTGCCCTTCGCGCGGTTCCTGTCGGGGATTGGCATTTTCGGCGATGCCTGGACCTGGTGGGAGAAGGCGGCGGGCCTGTATGCGCGCGGCAATCACCCCGAGCCCGGCGCGGTGCTGTCGTTTCCGGGGACCGAGCGGATGCCTCTGGGGCATGTCGCGGTGGTGCATCAGGTGCTGACGAACCGGAAAATCCTGATCGATCATGCCAACTGGCCGAACGCGTCGGTGCGGCATGGGGCGATCTCACGCGATATTCAGGTGGTCGATGTCTCGACCGCCAATGATTGGACCGATGTCCGGGTGCAGTTCGGCGAGCGCGGGCCGTTGGGCTCAGTCTACGCGGCGAATGGGTTCATTTACGGGTGGTCGGAGACGGGGGTGCAGCTCGCGCGGCCGAAGTTCTCGTTGGACTATGCGTTGTGGTCGCCGGCGGCGGCGAGTTGGCGGATGTTCAACTCGATCAATTATCTGTGGGCTTTGCCGGCGCCGGAGCGGGCGAAGGCTTACGCGGCGGCGGGAATGATGCCGCGGGATACGGCGTTGGCCTCGGCGCATGGGCGTATGGGGCGGCCGGCGTTGGTGTTGGGGCCGATTGGGAATGGGGTTTCGGGGAGCGCGTTTTCCCGGACTTTGGGGATCAATCGACTGGATATTGGGGGTGGGCGGCCGCTGTTCACGGTGGGGCGGTTCGTGATGCGGTGAGGGGGGGGGGTGAATTGTTATGAAATAGCGCGTCCAGATCTGATGATATTGAAATAATCCCCGCCTTGAGCGAGGCGGGTGGTTCCGCGTTGGCTGTGGCCCGGTTTGGACCGGTCGCACACGGAGATGGTGTACAGGTCATTTATTAAAAAGCGGCCCTATGAGGATGGAGCAAAAAAATGTCGTGAGGCAGTCTGAAAATCTTCTGACGATGATACGGCCATGCCCATCGACATTGCTCGCGGCATAATAGCATATACCAATACTGCATTATGGAATACCGCGAAGGCGGGCCTGGGTTCTACCCCCTCAGTACGTTTCGCTCCCGTGATTTTGAAGTTAATACGCTTGCAGTCCTGCTCGATTTCGTTGCTTTAAACGACGATAGAAATCCACCTTGACCAGCATCAAACATCCTGCGTTTGTCTTCAATGTTAGGTTTAAAGAATTTGGTTATTAAAAGTCGTTCCGTCATGTGTTGCAAATAGGAAACTCCTGTAACAGCCAACGTAAAATCCGAAGAGTCTTTCAAATTTCGCGGTGCGTCTGCTATCTCCGATTCATTAGATGTATCTTTCAAAAATTTTCTGGAGAAAGATGAGCGACGCGGAGGATATGGGTCAACCATTCGATGTTTCGCTTTCATAAAAGGAAACCGCTTGCCGTCATGACGCGGCGATGGGGCGAGCGCTGAACACGCCGCTATAATCTCAGCACAGGAAAATAAACGAGTCGAATCCAGCCAGCCAAACCCTGACGCCGCTATCGCTTGTCAAAATAAGCGTTCAACTGGTGAAGCGTCTTTAAGCAAAAAACGCCCTTCACAGCTTAACCGCCTGCCAGTCGCGAGCTTGTTCGCCAATTGTGAGGAAGGGCAAGGACCTCGGTCATCGGAAATGCTTCCCGCGTCGACCGCGTCGCTCCCGCCACCCGCCACCCGGCGACCGCGCGGTTCGGGGCGGCTATTGGAATCCGGCGCGTCCGATCTGGTCCGGCGTTTGCGGCACACGGCGGAATTTTCCGATGTCGTAACCGTGGTCTTTCATGCGTCCAAGCAACGATTGAGAGGCGGCATCGTCGATGACGGGCGCGCGGGCGAAAACCCAGCCGTAAGATCGGCCAGGATAACCGACCAGGGCCGTCTGGTAATCAGGGTCGACGTAGAGAATGAGGTAGGAAAAATACAGCGGCCAGAACGGACTTTCCCGCCAGCGGGCGTTTCCCGTATTCGGCACGACGTAGCCGCCAAGAGTAAAACTTTTCAGCGGCGCATCGAATGTTTTGGGATGCGCGTTATAGACGTCGGTCAGCGCGCCTCCCGGCTGGTAGCTGACATCGAAATATGCGCCGACATTTCCGCTCTCGGCGAAATACGGAATATTCGCGATGACGTACCAGCGGCCGGCATATCGGTCGAGATCAACCTTCGGGGTTAAAGTCAGCGGTGGTCCGGACGCACACCCAACCAGCGCCATCAGACCGAGCATGCCGGTGAAAATCGCCCAACCAGTGCGGATACGGGGCTTCATGAGGTCTATTCGTTGGCGCGTCGTCGCGGTTCCACGGGCGCCCCGCGCATGCCCGCCCCGCGCAGGCCCGACCCGCGCAGGCCCGATAAGACGCTTTCCCCGCCGGAGCGAGACCACCGGCCGGCCGGTGCTCGTGTGTTTGCATTGTTCCGGCTGACGACTATGGCCGCTTGGCGATCAAGGGCCCGTCGAGGGCGCGTCTGACGCTTCGGCCCGCCTGAGTCGCGGCCTGAAAATTGGCGCTGATATGCGCGGCCAACGCGTCCGTCACCGGCTGGGTTGCCTGTTGGCCTTTCAGCAATAAAATCCCAAAATCAGGCAGCGGCGGCAATCCTTCCTCCTCCCGCATTGGACGTAGCCCATCGGGCAGCCAGGACAACGTCGACACCGTCACCGCGAGGCCGGCGATCACCGGAGCGTGCGTGCCGAGTTGCGAGGCTGAGGTGTAGGCGATCCGGTAGCGGCGGCCGGCTTTGTCGAGGGCCGCGAGCGCCGCGCCCGCCCATTCGCATTCGCGGCGTCCGGTCGCGGTGCGTTCGGGGTCGGCCAGCGCCAAGGGCAGCGGATCCTGGCGGTGCGGGGAGCCAGTTGACGCGGTGACCCAGACCAACGGGCCGCGCCAAAGCTCGGTGACCGGCCAGCCCAGTGGTTGGTGGCCGTCGGAGATGAGGGTGAGGTCGAGCTCGTTTTCCTTGATGCCGCGCATCAGATCCTCGGAGGGGGAACAGCGGACGTCGACCTGCACGGCGGGGTGGGTCTCGGCGAAACGTTTCAGAATCGGCGGGATGTAGGCCAGCGCGTAGTCGTCCGGACAGCCGAGGCGGACGGTGCCGGCGATTTTGGGCGCGTGGAAGGTCGCCACGACCTCATCGTTCAAGGCCAGGATCTGGCGGGCGCGGGACAGGAGGTAGCGGCCGTGCGGGGTCAGCTCGATGGTGCCGCCTTTGCCGCGGCTGAGGACGCGCTGGCCCAACATGTCCTCGAGACGGCGGACCTGCATGGAGATGGCGGATTGGGTGCGGCCGACGACGGCGGCGGCCTGGGTGAAGCTGTGGCCCTCGGCGATCAGCACGAAGGCGCGCAGCAGGTCTGGCTCTATCGTGTGCATGGTCATCAGTTTAATTGATCTCAGGGATCAATGCAATTCGTTTTACTGATTGGATGGGAGATCCCATCTTAGGGATCTGAAGGAATGGAGGTTGCGATGTCTGGTTATGTGATCTCGCCTGCGGGGTTGCCCGCGCTGACGCTGATGACGCGGGAGGCGCCGCGGTATGGCGCGCTGGTGATCGAAGTTTGGCGGACGCGGCGGATATTGGCGGAGCTGGATCCCAGGCTGTTGCGCGATATTGGCGTGAGCCGGGGCCAGGCGCTGACTGAGATCGCGCGGGCGCCCTGGGATGTGGGGAATCGGGGGTGATTGGCTGGGGCTCCGCCCCAGACCCGGCCAAGAGGCGCTGCCTCCTGGTGGGCCTGGGGCAAAGCCCCAAAGTCAAACCGCCTCCGTATCCAACGCATACCCCGCCGCCCGCACGGTGCGCACCACATCCAGCGCCCCATCGACGTTCAGGGCCTTGCGCAACCGCCGGATATGCACGTCAACCGTTCGCGGCTCCACATGAATATCATGCCCCCAAACCGCGTCCAGCAGTTCCTCCCGCGAGAACACGCGGCGCGGGTGTTGCAGGAAGAATTCCAGCAGCCGGAACTCGGTCGGTCCGAGATGCACGCGCCGCGCGCCGCGGCTGACGCGATGGGCGGATAAATCCATTTCGATGTCGTCAAACATCAACATCCCCTTCGGCGGCACGATGCTGGAGCGGCGCAGCAACGCGCGCATTCGCGCCAGCAGCGCGTCGATGTTGAACGGTTTGGTGATGTAATCATCGGCGCCGGTGTTGAGGCCGCGCACGGCGTCCTGATCCTCGGTCCGCGCGGTGACCATGATCACCGGCAGGTCGCGCGTCGCGGGTTTGCGGCGGATCTGGCGGCAGACCTCGATCCCCGACAACAGCGGCAGCATCCAGTCCAGCAGCACGAGGTCGGGCTGATGTTCCTGGATCTGGGACAGGGCTTCCTCGCCATCGGCCGCCTCGGCGACCCGGAACCCTTGTTTTTCCAGGTTGTAGCGCAGCAGGGTGGCGATCGCGGCTTCGTCCTCGACGACCAGGACGAGGGGTTTGGGCAGGCTGGACAGACCGTCGGGCATGATCGGGACTTTCGGGTTATCAGGCGTGAGCCGGAAGGCGTGTGTCACGGATGCGGCCGCACCACGGCATAGGCGGATGTGTCGCCTTTTGGACGGACGTCGGGCAGCGTCTCGCCTTTGACGGCGTAGTAAATCGTCTCGGCGATGTTGGTGGCGTGGTCGCCGATGCGTTCCAGGTTCTTGGCGATGAACAGCAGATGCGTGCAGGGTGTGATGCTGCGCGGATCCTCCATCATATACGTGATCAGCTCACGGAAGATCGTGTTGTAGATGTCATCGACGGCGCGGTCGGAGCGCCAGACCTCGACCGCTTTTTCGGCGTCGTACGTGCCAAGCGCGTCGATCACGGATTTCAATTGCTCTTGCACCAGTGTCGCCATGTGACCAAGCCCGCCCATCGCATAGGGCGAGGGAAATTGCGCCAGCACGATGCTGCGCTTGGCGACATTGGCGGCGTAATCGCCGATCCGTTCCAGATCGCCGGTCATTTTCAGCGCCGCGACGACCTGGCGCAGATCGCCCGCCATCGGCTGGCGCAAGGCGAGCATGCGGATGACGAATTGCTCCACCTCGCGTTCCAGCGCGTCGACCTTGATATCGTCGGCGACGGTGTTGGTCGCGGCATCGGCGTCGCGGTCCATCATCGCCTGCGTCGCCATGGCGACCTGGTTTTCCACGATGCCGCCCATGCGGGTCATCATGTCGGTCAGGCGTTTCAGGTCGTTATCGAAACTCTTGACCAGATGTTCGGTGGGCTCAGCCATCGCCGCGTGTCCTTTCTGGATCAGCCGAACCGGCCGGTGACGTAATCCTGGGTGCGTTTTTGTTTCGGTGACGTGAATATTTGCGCGGCCGGCGCCACTTCGACCATCTCGCCGAGGTAGAAAAACGCCACCTGATCGGCGCAGCGCGCGGCCTGCTGCATGTTATGCGTCACGATGGCGATGGTGAAATCCTTCTTGAGTTCATCGATCAGTTCCTCGATTTTCAGGGTGCTGATGGGATCCAGCGCGCTGGTTGGCTCGTCCAGCAGAATGACCTCCGGCCGGACCGCGATGCCGCGGGCGATGCATAAACGTTGCTGCTGGCCGCCCGACAATCCCAACGCGGAGGTGTGCAGCCGGTCTTTCACCTCAGCCCAGAGGGCGCCGCGGGTCAGCGACCATTCGACCCGCTCATCCATTTGGGATTTGTTCAGTTTCTCGTGCAATTTCACCCCGAAGGCGATGTTGTCGTAGATCGTCATCGGAAACGGCGTCGGTTTTTGGAACACCATGCCGATGCGGGCGCGCAGGCTGTTCAGATCGACCTCGGGCGAGAGGATGTTCTGGCCGTCCATCAACACCTCACCCTCGGCGCGCTGGCCCGGATAAAGTTCGTACATGCGGTTCAAAACACGCAACAAGGTGGATTTGCCGCAGCCAGACGGGCCGATCATGCCGGTGACGCGGCGTTCCGGCAAAGACAGGTTGATTTTCTTCAGCGCCTGGTGCTCCCCGTAAAAGAAATCCAGATCGCGCATGGCGATTTTCGCGTCATCCCGAGGTGCCAGGGAAGCGGCCTCGATGTGGCTGGCGGCGTGCGCGGTCGTTACGCTCATATCATCCTCACGATCTGGTCCGCATCAGGAACCGGGCGGCGATGTTGATGCCCAACACGCCCATGGTGATAAGCAACGCGCCGGTCCAGGCCAGATCAACCCAGTCCTGGAACGCCGAGCCCGCGTATTGGTAGATGGTCACCGGCAGGCTGGCCATCGGTTTGGTCAGATCGAGCGACCAGTTGAGGTTGCCAAGGCTGGTGAACAGCAACGGCGCGGTCTCCCCCGATACCCGGGCGATCGCCAATAATATGCCGGTGACGATGCCCTGCCGCGCGGCGCGGTAGCAGATCAGCACGATCATTTTCCATTTCGGCGCGCCCAACGCGATGACCGCCTCGCGTAAGGTGGAGGGGATGAGACGCAACATGTCCTCGGTCGTGCGCACGACGATGGGGATGACGATCAACGCCAGCGCGAGGCAGCCGGCGAGGCCGCTGAAACCGCCGAAGGGGGCGACAACGATCTGGTAGACGAACAGGCCGATCAGGATCGACGGGGCGGAGAGCAAGATGTCGGAGACGAAGCGGACGATGTCGCCAAGCCGGGAGCCGCGGGCGTATTCGGCGAGGTAGGTGCCGACCAGCAGGCCGATCGGGGTGCCGATGGCCGCCCCCGCCAGGGTTTGGATCAGGGTGCCGATGATCGCGTTCAGCAACCCGCCATGGCTGCCCGGCGGCAGGGTGGATTTGGTGAACACCGCGAGGCTGAGGCCGGCGAGGCCGCGCCAGACCAGGGTGGTCAGGATCGACAGCAGGAACAGCAAGGCGATCAGGGTCGCGGCGATGCACAGCGCTTTGACGACGAGATTGATGCGGTGGCGGCGGCGGCCCAATGATTGGGCCGTGGCGACCTCCCGGGTCGTCGTTTCGAGGGTGGTGGCGCTCATGCGGCGGCTTTCGGGCGCAGCAGCATGCGCGAGATCGCCAGCACGATGAAGGCGATGAGGAACAGGATCAGTCCGAGGGCCAGGAGGGAGGCGAGTTTGAGGCTGCCGCTCTGGCTTTCGGGAAATTCGAGCGCGACGATGGAGGCGATGGTGTTGCCCGGTCCGAACAAAGAGGTCGCGATGCGGTTGGTGTTGCCGATGACGAAGGTGACGGCCATGGTTTCACCCAGCGCGCGGCCCAGACCCAACATGATGCCGCCGACGACGGAGGCGCGGGTGTAGGGGATGACGATGGAGCGCATCACCTCCCACGTCGTGCAGCCCAGTCCGTAGGCGGATTCCTTGTAGACGTGCGGGACGGTTTCGAAGACGTCGCGCATGGTGGCGGCGATGAAGGGGATAACCATGACGGCGAGGATGAGGGCCGCGGTCAGGATGCCGGTGCCGAAGGGCGGGCCGCCGAAGAAGGGGCCGATCAGCGGCAGGTCGCCGATGTTGTCGATGACGAAGGGTTGGACGTGCCGCGACATGATGGGAACGATGACGAAGAAACCCCACATGCCGTAAATGATCGAAGGGACGGCGGCCAGCAGTTCAATCGCCGTGCTGACGGGCCGGCGGAGCAAGGCGGGCGCGATCTCGGTCAGATAGAAGGCGATGCCGAAGGCCAAAGGGACGGCCATGACCATGGCCAGGATGGCGGTGACGATGGTGCCGAAGATGGGGACCAGGGCGCCGAAATGGTCCTGCACCGGGTCCCAGTCGCCGGAGGTGAGGAAACCGAGACCGAAGGCGCGGAAGGCGGGCCAGCCGCCGATGGCGAGCGAGACGATGATGGCGCCAAGCACCGCCAGCACGAAGACGCCGGCGACGCGGACGAGTCCGGCGAAGATGGCGTCGCCGGTCTTGCCAGAGGAACGGGTTTGGCTCACCTGAAATCCGCGGCCCATGTCTTGCGGACGGTGTCTTTGACGGCTTGCGGCAGTGGGATGTAATCCAGGCCGGTGGCGATTTTGTCGCCGTCTTTATACGCCCAATCGAAGAATTTCAGCACGTTGTCGGAACGGGCTTTGTCGCGGGGATCGAGCGGCAGCAGGATGAAGGTGGCGGAGACGATGGGCCAGGAGGTGGCTCCCGGCTGATCGATCAGGCTGACGGCGAAGTTTTTGGCGTTCTTCCAGTCGCCGTTGGCGGCGGCGTCGGTGAAGGCGGCGATCGTGGGGGTGACGAACTGGCCGTCCTTGTTTTGCAACTGCGTCGTCGTCAGCTTGTTCTGCGAGGCGTAGGCGTTCTCGACATAGCCGATGGCGCCCTTGATGTTGCCGACGGTGGCGGCGATGCCGTCATTGCCCTTGGCCCCCGTGCCGGCCGGCCATTTCACCGAGGTCGCGGCGCCGACTTTTTCTTTCCACTCGGGGCTGACGGCGGCGAGGTAGGAGGCGAAGACGAAGGTCGTGCCGGACCCGTCCGCGCGATAGACCGGCGCGATGGCGAGAGCGGGCAAGCTCACGCCGGGGTTCAGCTCGATCAGTTTGGGATCGTTCCATTTGGTGATTTTGCCGCTGTAGATCTCGGTCAGGATGGGACCGGTCAGGCGCAGCGCGTTTTCCTTGATGCCCGGCAGGTTCACGATCGCGACGACGGCGCCCATGACGCTGGGGAATTGCAGCAGCTTGCCGCTTTCAAGTTTCTCGGCGGCGACCGGGGCGTCGGAAGCGCCGAAATCGACGGTGCGGTTGAGGATCTGGTTCTGGCCGCCGCCGGAACCGATGGCCTGGTAATTGAGCTCGATCCCGAGCGCGGTTTTCGCGGCCTCGCCCCATTTTGAGTAGACGGGGGCGGGGAAGGTGGCGCCCGCGCCGGTAATTTGTTGCGCATGGGCGGAGGTGAGGAGGGCGGCGAGGGTCAAGGCGGGCAAGGCGAAAATGGGGGCGCGTTTCATGCGGGATTCCTACGAGAGTGGGGAGCATTTAGCGGGGAAGCGTGACAGGGGTATTGCGGTTTTTTGACAGTTTTATGACAGACGGCGGTGTTCGGTGCTGGTAGGGGCGGCGTGCCTGGCGGCTCAATGCCGGTGGATGGGGGTACAGGGTAACACGGAGGTCTCGGCGATCGCTGAGGTCACGGCGGGTTGGCCTTCGGCCGGGGACGCGATGGGTTGGGACGGTTTGTGTGTAAGCGGGGGCCAGGGGGAATGTTCCTTGGGGTGTCGGGGGTTCGTGTGGCGTTCGCGCGATTGGGCCCATGATCCGGGCGATCCTGGGGGAAGGCCGGCGCTTTTTGCGCGTTCAAACCTTCGTGACGACCTCTCCCCTGGGCACTTCGCGGGAAATCGGCGAGCATCCCGGCATGGGTGGGGGGCGTCGCGATGCGGATGGGATTACGAGTCTGGGTTTTGGGGTTGGCTTTGGTGGCGTGGCCTCTGGCGTCATTCGCCGGCGGGACGCTGCGGATCGGGTTGAATGAGGATCCGGATGTGCTCGACCCCGCGCGGGGCGGCAGTTTCGTCGGCCGCCTGGTGTTCGCGGCGGTGTGCGACAAGCTGGTCGATACCAATCAGGCGAATGAGTTCATTCCGCAACTCGCGACATCATGGGCGTGGTCGGCGGATAATCTGGCGCTGACATTGTCGTTGCGGGCGGGCGTGCGGTTTCATGACGGGGAGGCGTTCGACGCGGAGGCCGCGAAGGTCAATCTGGAGCGGTACCGGTCCGCGCCGGAAAGTCTGCGCAAGGGGGAGTTGAAGCCGGTTTCGGCCGTGGAAGTGGTCGATCCCATGACGATCCGGCTGCGGTTGTCGGCCCCTTACGCGCCGTTGATCGCGGCGTTGTCGGATCGGGCGGGGATGATGATCTCGCCCAAAGGGATTGGGCGGATCGGGGTGAATGAGCTGGCCTGCGCGGGTCCGTTCAAATTGACCGAGCGGGTGGCGCAGGACCGGATCGTGGTGGACCGGTTCGCGGGATACTGGGATCCGGGCTCAGTGCTGCTGGACCGGGTGGTGTATCAGCCGATCCCCGATACCACCGTGCGGCTGGTCAATTTGAAGGCGGGGCAGTTGGACATGGTCGAGCGTCTCGGGCCGACCGATGTCGCCGCCGTGACGGCCGATCCGAAGCTGCGGCTGATCGCGCAGCCTGCTCTGGCGTATTACACTCTGGGATTGAATTTGGCGGAGGGGAGCCCGTTGCGCGATCCGCTGGTGCGCGAGGCATTGGAGGCCTCCATCGACCGTGCCGTGTTGAACCAGGTGGTGATGGACGGGCAGTTCATTCCGTCCAATCAGTTCGAGGCTCCGGGCAGCCGGTATTACAACGCCGCGCGGCCGGTGCCTGCCCGGGATCTGGCGCGGGCGAAGGCTTTGCTGGTGAAAATTGGGGGCGTGAAGCCGTCGTTTACGATCACCGTGGGCAATCAGCCGGTGGAGGCTCAGGCGGCGCTGGTCGTGCAGTCGATGGCGAATGAGGCGGGGTTCGATGTGAAACTGCGCACGCTGGAGGCGAATGCGCTGATCGCGGCGGGAAAGGCGGGGGATTATCATGCTCTGTTGGT
>JAYVXQ010000406.1:0-3807 GCA_043785025.1 Acetobacteraceae bacterium | reverse complement strand
TCGGCCGCGGCGCGTGGTCGGTGCTGACCTCGCCCGCCTATCTCCGCAATCGCACCCGCGCCGTCGGCCTCAGTCTGGGCTTTGCCGGCGTGGCCCTGGCGATCCTGTTTCAGGTGCCGATGCCGCTGCATACCGAGGCCGAGGGCGTGGTCTGGCTGTCCGATGACGCGATCCTGCGGGCGGGCGCTGACGGGTTCGTGACCGCGATCCCGGCCGGCGACACTACGATGGTCGCGCGGGGTGATATCGTGATCGAAAGCCGCGATCCCGAACTGACCGCCAAACTCCGCTTCCTGCGCGCGCGGCAAACCGAGCTGATCGGCAAATGGGACTCGATCCGCTTCACCGACCGGGTCGAGGCCGTGGTGACCGAAACCGAACTCAACGCCGTGCGCGCCGAACTGGCGCGGGAGACGCATCGCGCCGACATGCTCACCGTGCGCGCGGGCGCCGACGGCATGCTGGTCATCCCGCATCCCGCCGACGCGCCCAACCGTTTCACCCGTCGCGGTGACGTCCTCGGCTATATCTTGCCACCATCCGGCGGGCGGATCGTGCGCGCCGCCGTGGCGCAGGATGATATCGATCTGGTACGGCATCATGTGCGAAAGGCGCGCGTTCTGCTGACCGGCGGCCTCGATCGACCCATCGCGGTGCGCGCGATGCGCGAGGTTCCGGCGGGCCAGGAGAAACTGCCAAGCGCCGCTCTCGGCTCCTCCGGTGGCGGTAAAACCATGGTCGATCCGCGCGATGAGCACGGGATGACCGCGCTCAACCGGATTTTTCATATCGATCTGGAACTGGACTCGCCGGTGGCGGCGGCGGGATTCGGCGGCCGCGCCTATGTCCGGTTCGACCATCAATGGGAACCGCTCAGCACCCAACTGTGGCGTCGCGCGCGCCAGTTGCTGCTGTCGCGGGTGGAGATCTGAATGACCGGCGCGCTCGCTCTGGAGCAGCCGTATTACGAGCGCACCGGCGCGCGCGATGCCTGGCTGGATGAGGCACTGGTGCGCGGCGGTCAGGCCGTCGCGCGCCGGATGGCCCCTTTGCGCCGCTGGCGTCTCGCCCAGTTTGCCCGCGCGGTCGAGGCCCTGGGCGCCGATATGTCCGCCCTGTCCGACGCGGCGTTGCGCGAGGCGGCGGAGACGTTGCGATCCCGCATGGTCCTGACCGGTATCGCGCGCGATCCCCTGATCCGCGCCTTCGCGTTGACGCGGGAAGCCAGCGCGCGCCAGATCGGATTACGCCATTACCGGGTGCAGGTGATGGGTGGTGCGGCGATGCTGAATCGTGGCCTGACCGAAATGGAAACCGGGGAGGGCAAGACGATCACCGCGCTGCTGCCCGCCGCCGCCTTCGCTCTGACTGGCCGGCCGGTGCATGTCGTCACGGTCAACGATTATCTGGCCGAACGCGACTCAGAACAATTACGGCCGGTCTACGAAGCGTTGGGCCTGTCGGTCGGACTGGTCGCGACCGGCCAGAAAACGCCCGAGCGGCGCGCCGCCTACGCCGCCGATATCACCTACTGCACCAACAAGGATCTGGTGTTCGACTATTTGCGCGACCGGCTGTCGCTCGGCCGCCATCGCGGCCTGCCGCGGCGGATGATCCAGGCGTTGACCGGCGCCGGCGCGGCGACCGGACCCTTGCTGCTGCGCGGCCTGCATGTGGCGATCGTCGATGAGGCCGACTCCGTCCTGATCGATGAGGCGCGCACGCCATTGATCCTGTCCGGCTCAGGCGGGCCGGAAAACGACGATGGCCTCTACCCCGCCGCGCTGGAGTTCGCCGGAGCGTTGGCGCAAGGCGCGCATTGGCGGTTGAAAGCCAAGGAACGGTCGGTCGAACTCACGGCTGAGGGCCGCGAGGCGTTGGCCCGCCTGACAAGTGGCAAAGACGGGCTGTGGATTTCGCGCCGCGCGCGGGAAGAACTGGCCGAGCGCGCCCTGTCGGCGGTGCATCTGTATCACCGGGACACGCAATACATCGTCGCCGAGGGCAAAATTCAGATCGTCGACGAATTCACCGGCCGCGTGATGCCAGATCGAAGCTGGGAATCCGGCCTGCACCAAATGATCGAGGCCAAGGAAAATCTGGCGATCACCGGCCGCAAAATCACGCTGGCCCGCATTACCTATCAGCGCTTCTTCCGCCGCTACGGGCATCTGACCGGCATGACCGGCACGGCGATGGAAGTGGCCAGCGAACTCGCCGGCGTCTACCACCTGGGCGTAACGCGCGTGCCGACCAACCGGCCGACACAGCGGCGCGACATGGGGCGGCGGCTGTTTGTCGAAACGGATGATAAATGGGCGGCGGTCGTCGCCAGCGCCCGAGCCAGCGTCGCCCTGGGCCGCGCGGTGTTGATCGGCACCCGCTCCGTCGAAATATCGGAACATATCGGCGCGCTGCTGACCGCGGCCGGCCTGCCACACACGGTGCTGAACGCGCGTCAGGACCGCGGCGAGGCGGAGATCATCGCCGCCGCCGGTCAGCCCAACCGCATTACCGTCGCGACCAACATGGCGGGCCGCGGAACGGATATCAGGCTCAGCCGTCCGGTCCGCGACGCCGGCGGCCTGCATGTCATCCTGACCGAGTATCATGAATCAACCCGGATCGACCGCCAGTTGTTCGGCCGCGGCGGCCGTCAGGGCGATCCCGGTGGATACGAATGTTTCGCCGCTCTGGACGATGAGGTTCTGGCGCGGTTCGCCCCCGCGGCACTGATGGCTCTGGCGCGCCGGATGGCGGCGGGCAACCCGGCCGAGGTCCCTGGACGCCTCGCCGCGATGATGGTGCAACGGGCGCAGGCGGCGGCGGGACAACTGAACGCGCGCATCCGGCGGGAAACTTTGGTGAACGATCTTCAGTTGGACACGATGCTGGCGTTCTCGGGATCGGGCGAATGACGGCGGCGGCGGGCCAGAGCGCGATCGTCTGAAGTTGAACCAACTTCAGACGGGAATCGCCCTCTGAAACTTAACAAACGCGGGCCTTGATCGCGTCAACCTGACGCTATCAAGGTCTGGTTTCAATTATTGACGGGAGATGTGTGATGGCATTTACGAACAACAACACCCTCGGCGGGTTCGGGCTCACCAACCTCGATCTGATCAACAATGGCGTCGTGGATGTCGTGGGCGGGGTGCGTGAAATTAACGGAATCCTGTCCTCGACCGCGATCAACGGCGGCACGGTGCTGATCGAATCGACCGGGACATTGCTGCTGGACAAGGCGGCGTCGGGGAATAACGTGAGTTTCAAGGCCGCCACCGGGGTGCTGGAGATTTTGCAATTGAGCAGCATCGCCAGCACATTTAAAATCATCAGTATTTTCGCCGGCGACAAGATTCTATTGCCGAATATCCCGACCGGATTTGTAATGAATTACAACGTCAACACGGGCACCCTGGCGATCACCAGCTCGGGACTGACGGTCGGAAGCCTGGTGTTCACGCCCGCGGCATCACTCACCGCGGCGTTTTTCGCCAATACGGTCCTGCAATGTTTCGCCGCCGGCACGCGCATCGCGACCCCGGAGGGCGAGCGTGCGATCGAAACGCTGCGCCCCGGCGATCAGGTGCGATTGCTGAACGGTGACGCCGCCGAAATCGCCTGGACTGGCGCCCGCCCGGTCGATTGCGCGCGGCACAGGACGCCGGAAACCGTGCGCCCATTCCGGGTCGCCGCCGGCGCCTTCGGTCCCGGCCTGCCAGCGCGGGATTTGTTTCTGTCGCCGGATCACGCGATCTTCGTCGATGAGGTGCTGATCCCCGTCAAATATCTCGCGAATGGCAC